>NZ_DDGH01000089.1:0-2734 GCF_002337565.1 Rhodopirellula sp. UBA1907
CGACGTCCGCATTCGCGTTGTCGACGATTTTGGTGAGCGACAAATCGGCTTGCGCGGGCGTGATGACACTGGACGCTTGATCGTCTTCGGTCGCGTCTTGGTTGTCAGGCGTGCTGTCGGGATCGAACTGGGACGCCTGCGTGATTTCCGCGGTGTTGGTGATGGACGCGAACAGATCGCTGCGACCGGGATCCAAAATCGCGGTCAGCGTCAACGTTTCGCTGGCTCCTGCCGCCAGCGAGTCGACCGTCCATGTTCCCGTGGCGTCGACGTGAGTGCCGTCGGTAACTTGGGCGTCCTGAAGGATCAGACCGTCCGGAAGCAGGTCGGTGACTTGGATGTTGTTCGCCGTTGTGATTGGAATCGCTGCGCTGGAGTCGGCGTTGGACAATGTGATCGTGTAGGTGATCGAGTCGCCGGGTTCGGGGCGCTCCGGGGTGACCGTTTTGGTCAACTGCAGGTCGATTGCGTTGGGTGTCAAGGTCGCCGAGTCGGTGTCGTCTTCGGTGGATGGACCCGCACCGGGGGTGCTGTCCGGGTCGCTCTGGTCCGAAGCCGAAATGGTCGCCGAGTTGGTCTTGATCCCAAGGCTGTCGACACGAGCAATGATCTGCAGGGTTGGCATCACCGGGATGGGGTTGCCAGGGTTGGGGGCGGTCACATCGCTGATGATCCAAAGCCCCGTGTCGGAATCATAGGTTCCTGATGAGGTGACATCACTGATGTAAGTCAATCCAGCCGGCAGGCGATCTTGGACTTGCACCCCCGTCGCGTTGTTTGGGCCTTCGTTGTTGACCGTGATGGTGAAGGTCACGTTCTCGCCAACCGTGGGCGATTCGTTCGAGACAGTTTTCGTCAGCGAGAGGTCTGCGACCGGTGTTTGGATGAGGACTTCGTCTTGGTCGTCCTCATCGATCAAGTCGTTATTGGGGGTGCTGTCGCGATCCGTTTGGGCGACCGCCAAGACTTCTGCCACGTTGGTGAAGTCACCCGCTTGATCGACGCGAGCGACCAGTTCTAGGGTCGCGAGTCCGCCGACGTCGAGTGATGAGATTGACCACCGGTTCGTTGATGTGTTGAACGAGGTGCCGGCGCTGGGGGTGTTTCCAACCAGCGTCAATCCCGCGGGCAAGCGGTCTTCCACCAGGATGCCTGTCGCTGTGCTGAGCGTCGCGTCGGTGGCGGTGTCGAGTGATGAGTTTTGCAGCGTCAGCGTGAATGTGATCTCGTCGCCAACGTTTGGCTGGCCGTCGGAAACCGCCTTGGACAACTGCAAATCAACACGCGTCGCGGTGACGGTGGCGGCGTCTTGATCGTCGTCCGCCAGTACGTTGTTGTCGCGGGGGCTGTCCGCGTCGAGTTGTTCGGCCGACGTGATCTCCGCCACGTTGGTTTGCGGGTCCAGGCTGTCCAGTTGTCCGGTCAGTCGCAACGTCGCCGTCGCACCCACGGCGAGACTTGGGATCGTCCAGAGTCCCGTTCCGGGCGTGAAGGTTCCCGTGGAGGCGGAGCCGGTCGTGTTGATGATTCCCGATGGAATTCGGTCGGTCACGACGATGCTGGTTGCTGGATCAGGCCCGTTGTTCGTGACCACGACATCGAACACGACGTTTTGGTTCAACGTGGGTTCCGTGGTGATCAGCGTCTTGGTCAATTCCAAGTCCGCTTCACCAGCATTGTCAATGTTTTGGACAATGATGTTCGGGCCAACGGTACCAAGCAGATCCGCAATCGCGTCGTAGTCGGGGCCGCCGCTGACATCGAGTTCAATCGCACCGATTTGAGTCAGGTCGGCACCGCTTCCGCTGACCGATTGGAAGTCGGTGAATGGGATGTACTCGACCGAGGTGGGCTGAGTTGGCAGAGCGGGTATGGTCAACGTGGCTTGGCTGACCAGGGTTTGGCTGCCAGCGATTCCGTCGTCGCTGTAAAGTCGGATGACCGCCGTTCCGCTGGTCACCGAACCGATGACAAATCGCAGCCCGGTCGCGGAACCACCGCTGGTCAAATCGATTGCTCCCAAGCCATCGTCGTCAACGGTTGCGGCGTCGTCTCCGGCACCGTCCCAGATGACCGAGCGTTGCCCATTCGCAAAACCGTTGGCGTCGAAGCTGAGCAAGTTGGGTGAGACCGCTTGGTTGACGCCGATCTCAATCGTGCCGATGTCACCCGTGCCGCCTTGCGTTTTATCGACAATCAAATCGCGAGAACCGCCGATGGCTTCGGCGGCGGCTTGCGTGGACGTCACCGGTGTCCCGTCTGTGACCGTGTCTTCGACACTTTGAGTGGTCTGAAATGAGTCAATTGTTTGGAAGGCTTGCCCGGCGACTTGCGTCGAGTTCACTGTGATCAACGGCGAGATCTGTTGCTGCAGTGATCGACCGTTGACGGTTTGTGCGGGCTGGAAAACGAAGTACGAACCGGCGGTGACGCCAGTGAACTGGTAGTTGCCACTGGGATCCGCCATGGCCATGTTGACTTCGACGTCGTCGGTGTCTGGCTCGAACACGCCGTCGCCATCGTCGCGGAACAAGTCCAACGCGACGTCCTCAAAGTCACCCCCGATGAAGCTGTCCGTGACCTGCCCCCGGATCGTCACCAAATCGGAAGCCACCGCCAACAACCGCCGACTTTCAAGCGACTCCAGCAGCAACCGACGTCTGCCTCTGCGAGCGCTTTTGGGAGCACTGTCGTTCATCCGTGAATGGCGGTTTGGGAATCTCATCGTCAAAGC
>NZ_DDGH01000089.1:2881-11597 GCF_002337565.1 Rhodopirellula sp. UBA1907
TTTCTGGGGGGATCTGCAAGCTGTGTGTGACATCACACGACGAATAGAGAAGATAAGAGGCCTGGGTGGAGCGGGGAAGATATGGCCGGTGCTTGTCTGCACATCTTACGGCTGGCAACGAGGCGTCAGACGCTATTCAGGATACGACTGATCGAGGTATTTACGTGCGATCTGACCGTGGGCAACCGTTTCTTCAACGGAGGATTGCCGCAAATTTCCCTGTCGGTTTCTCGCCTCGAGCAGTTGGAAATGTGGCGTCAGCAGGGAAATCTCGACCTGAAGGCCAAAGAAGGTGGGGGTTGAACCCGTTTCGTGCGAAATGAGCAAAGCTTGCTCTCGCAAGTAGTCCGCGATGGCGATGACTCGTGGAGGAATGATGTGTTTGGACACATCGCGACCATCGAAACTTGTCGGATTGCTCGTCTGGATGTCGCAGAGCGATAAGAGGGTGGGCAATAGATCGGCGTGGCTTGTGAACTCTTGGACTTCTTTCCTAGGAACGTTTCTGCCAACGACGATTGCTGGGGTCTGGGTTTGCGAAGCGGATAAGCGTGTCCCGTGACCGATTGTTCCGTCATCTAGAAACGACTCGCCATGATCGCCAACGATGGCCACGATTCGGTTGGGGTGTTGCAGCAGCGGAGCAATCAGGTGGTCGACTGTCCGAGCCGAATTGCGGTAGCGATTCCAGATCGGTTCCCGGTCGGCTGGTCCGAACGGAATGGGATAATTGCGAGATGCGGCAGGCTGATCCCGATCAAAACGAGGGTCAATCTCAAATGGGGCATGAGTCGCGTACAGGTAAAGAACGGCTAAACGCGGCCCTCGCTCGGCATGATCTGCCAAGAACTGTTCGCTTGCCTGAATTGCTCGGCGGTCTGATTGCAGACCGTCATAAGCACTCACCTCAAACGTATCGTAGACCTCATTTCGAACGAAGGCATCCATTTGGAATGCGGCCCAGTCATCCGCTCCGCCGAAGAAACCGCATTCATAGCCAGATTGGTGAAACAAACGATTTATCGCTGGTGCGTATCTCA
Organism: Rhodopirellula sp. UBA1907; assembly: GCF_002337565.1. NCBI lineage: Bacteria > Pseudomonadati > Planctomycetota > Planctomycetia > Pirellulales > Pirellulaceae > Rhodopirellula > Rhodopirellula sp. UBA1907. Next base: position 3,922 of record NZ_DDGH01000089.1, read on the forward strand.
CATCCGATCGGTAGAACCAGACTGCGTCCAAACCGTTGAACAGTGAGAACAGGCCCAGGGAACTCGCGTTGCCACCAGAGAAATGCCGCTGCATCCAAAGACCATCTTCGGCGGCAATGCTCACATGTGGCATCACATCCAAATCAATCAACTCTGGCCGAAGTGATTCCACCACGATGAACAGAACATCGGGGCGTTGCTTGGGTTCAGTCGTTGCTACGTTCAGACGAAATGCTTGTGTACGACGACGAATCGCAGCATTCGTCAACTTCAGGGAAATAGCTTCGTTCGCCAAGATCGCCGTCACATCGTTTCTTTTGGGAGCTGGCCAACCGATGACGCTGAATGCATGTCGTGAGGGTTCCGCTTGCACCTCGGCTAGGACAGTCGGCCAAGACAGCCACGCGGGGATTGCGAGCAAGAAAATCGCACCTACCCAGGCAATTGAAGCTCCCAGTGAACTCAGGTTGTTCCCCGCATCGCTGCATCGCTTCGCAACTCTTCGGGTTGCAATCCGTCCGATTTGGGTCAGTAGAAGTAGTAACGCCAATCCGATTCCAAAGCGCGTCGCCATGCCCAAGTGCAGGTAAGGCAGCAACCCAAACATTTTCTCGGAAAGAAGGCGGAAGGCTTCAATTGAAGCGACATGCATTCCGGTCCACCGATGAACGATCAGATCTACGAAGATCCAATACCACCAGCATGTCATCATTGTGCAAGCCAAACGCTCGTATCGCAGAACACAACCGGCGACAAACAAGACAGCCAAAGGGAGGGATGTCTGCAGAATCCTCCAGGTCGCGACCAGGAAGCGAGCAGACTGTTCGGCTGGAAGGGCTTCATCGAATGAATGCCAGCAGAGCATCATGCTAATCGCCAGCCCAACGAACTGAGCCCACAGCAAGCTTCGCCAACGCCATTGTTTGGACGGTTGGTGTGAATCAACGGAGCGACGCTTCGTCATCTCACCTGGCCTCCATTGCAAAATGAGAAATTGAGCGTTGGACGAACTGCTCGCGAACGGGCGCTGATGGAATGCAACGTTAGTTTCCGAACGGGTATCCGTTGGCTTTGAGATCCGTGGCTGAACGGGAAACGAACTGGCGAAATTGATTCGCTGCTCTCATTCGTCATGATGCCACTGTCGTCGCAAATGAAACCATCCCACCGTCGATAGCGGAAGGTAGACGATCCCCTGCATGAATAGAAAAGCGAGGCTTACACCAATTGCACCATAGTGGAACCCTGCCCACCAGATAAGTAAGCCACTGATACAACAAGCTATCAAACTCAGAGTTAGATAAGGTGATTTGCCGTGAGCATGGAGGTAGAGCCATTGAAACTCGAATACCAATGCTGTCCACAATCCAGTGATGAGCAGTGTCGTAGGAAGTACGGGAAGAAAACGATGTGCGTAGCGGAAGTCGAAATAATCCAATCCAGCCACACCCAAGACAAACACACAGCCAAGCAGAGCTAGCAAGCTAGCAGCGATCTTTCCAACTCGGAAATAAATTCGATCAAGTTCCTTGTAGTTTCGCTCCGCGATCAAAACGCCAAATCGAGGGACGCGAGTTCGCACCCAGGATGAACAGGCCATTCGCATCGATTGCAAAATGTTCCAAGTCAGGCCGAATTGTCCAGCAACGACAGCGTCTTGGTACCGGAACAAGACCGGAAGCATCACATCCGCATTGAAGTAGTTGAAGAAACCCTTCAACATCAATTTCGACTGAAATGGCCAGACCTCTTTGCGCCAGGCAACCCTTTCTCCCGTCGGGCGTTTGGCGAAAGCCGTGAAGAAGCGGGGGTATTTCCCCACCATCCAGCCGATTTCACAAAGCAAACGCACCGCCGTTGCGATCGCGGGAATCCAGAGAGCGGCACCCAACGGAATGGCAATCCAAACGACGAGGCTGCCTGCGATGCCACGGACCAAATTAAGCTTGTGTATTTCGCGAACCTGATCGCATCCTTCCAGCACTGCCAAGAATGGAATCAACGCGAATGCAATCGAAGAAAGCCCCACCAATGTCAACCATGGGCCCCGCCAGGTTATTGTTTGAGCCGACGGATCATCGGCAAAGAACCACAGACCAAAGAAACTTGCGATAGCAGCAAAGAGTGACGCAAGGACTACCTGCATCACCACCGAGATTCGCATTAGATGAGTCAGTCGCGAAATTGCATCAGACTTTCCAACCAGTCGATTGCTGTCGTCCAGATCGAGCTGACTCCAAATATGGCTCGTCATGGTCACGATGGTCTGGGGGAACGCTAGTTCGAAGAACATTTGGAGGCCAATCACGGACCAGAATGTTACATAGAAACCCTGCACTTCAGGTGTGAAAAACTGAACCACCAACCAAAGTGTCACTGGTCCAGACACGAATTGCCAGTACCGTGTTGCGACCGCATAAAACGTCGCCCGATCGACTTCTAATCGATTTAGCATTCGACGCGGCCACGAGCGTCTTTCTGTTGGAGTGCTATTGCTCATTGCGGCTCACCCGTAAGCGAACGATACGCAAGCCGAGTGCTTGATCGGAGGAGTGACACTCGGTGAGCCTTCGATATGAGGATGGATTGGGAACCGGATGCCAGTTCGACGCGTGGCGGTACAGCAACAAAGATCGTGAGTTAGCTGTCACTGGATGCGTCTATGGGGGCGAGGGACTTTCGAGAAGGCGATCGTTTGCGAATGGGATAGGGGGCTCGCACAGATTGACAGTGATTTGCGTCGTGATGACGTGCGGACATTATTTGGTGGTCAATTCGGCACTCTGGATGGAAAGTTTGGCAATTTCTTCCCCGACCAATTCAACTAGCCTAACTTCGTCGCTACAGCTGTATTCAAAAAGCGGAGCCAAATCCAAATGGACCTCTGAGCCTACGTCGGAGTCGATCACGACTGGATGTAAAACACGAACGTCGAATTCTCCTTTCACAACAACGTCGAATTTGATTGTCGCTCTGTCTGCCATCCTTAGTTGAAGAATAGGATAGCTGGCCGGGTTCCATGGCCCATTTGAAGCACGGAGTTGCAAAGAATCGCTGGTTGTTTCAATCGCTAGCGAAAGACTTGCGTTGGGAGATGAGTTTTGGTCGTGCTGAGATTCGCCGTCATTGTCCAACGCAGATCCATCAAGGATTTCAATTTCCACAGGTGCAAACGCGATCTTTTGCAGGAGGTCGTTGACCTGCAGTTGCTCGAAGAAAGAAGGAGCAATCGATTCGCGAAGCGTGGCATCGGAAACACCGATAGCATCTCCTTTGGTCAACGCCTTCAATGGCAGGCAGGTGATGGTGCGAGGATTGGATTCGAGCATCGGTACTAGCATTCGAAGCGAAGGCCGTTCTCCCCACGGAAACGCTAGTTCCGGAAGTGCATGGGCGATTGCATCTCCCGAAAGATTTGGAAGACGCAGATCCTGGGTCGAGTTTAGCTCCAAATCCGAGACTACCTCGGAACGCAATCGGCTGACGGCGTTTCGCTCACGTATTTGTTCGCGGAGCTTGCTGTTCCGGCACACATCGCGGTCCAAGAAGGGAAGTTCGGCACGGGCACCCAGTTCAATCGCTCCATGCGCCAAAAACGCGAGCACAAGGACACCAAACACGATCCGAACAAGACGCCAGTGAGAACGGTTGTCGGTCGATGTCGCGTTCCACATTCCCTGGATGCAAAAGCTTGCAATCAGGCAAAGCCAAACATAGGCAGGTCCAAGATACTTCGAAGCAACAATGTAATTGAATCCCGGGATCGGACGGCCCAAGCACACCATGGCCGTAATCCCCAGGAGAATCAAAACCAATGCCACAGCTGTTGCTTTCAGTTCTCGCTTCAGACCTTGGATTCCGAAAAGGAAAAACACTGCTGCCGCAATCAAAAACGAAAGCAAGGCTGGCACCAGCAGCCCCACTTTGTCGAAGTGGTGCGGTAGCGGAACAAACACTGTTGCGATCAGTGTCGATATGAAAACAAAGAGTTGTTGGACGAAACCGCTGAGCGTGAGTGGGTTATCCGTCAATGTCAGGAATTCGTTGTTTCCAGGAAGCGAATACGCGTAGCGGTACACGGCCATCGAAAGTGCAACCACGCCAGTGACTGCGAAGGCGAGTGAGCGTCCGTCTCGAAGTGTGTCACGAACGGGGTGAGGGCTGTGCCGTGAAAACAAGCGGAGTGCGGCGAACACCAGGATGGCACATGGCACCCAATAGCCGCTTGGGTTCATCAAGCAGGCTACCAACACCGCGAACACGCATCCGACGAAGTATCCAGATCGTTGTGTCTTCTCCCAGCGGATCCAGGACCAGCAACTCAGTAACCCGCAGGTGGTGATCTGCATGTACTTTTGAAGGATGTACGACCCTGCGGTGAATTCGCCCCATAGGGACCAGTTGATGCACAAGAATAGAAAAGCGAACGTGCCGATTCGATTGATCGAGCATTCCCTTGCGAGGATGCAGCCTGAGTAGAGCATCAGCGATAAAGAAGTGATGACACCTAGATTGTACGCGAATGGATTAGTCCCAAAAATCTCGTACAGTACCGAATACTCCAATCGGAGCAGCGGAAGCACGTGGTCGTTGTGTGTTGACAATAGAGAGCCAGGGAAATCTCCATTGCGCGCGACTTCAACCATGGAGTAGTCGTCGCTTTCAAAGAACCCCCAAAACAAAGTCCGCCAATCGTATGCCAATACAGCAACGACGGCGCACCCTGCCCAAAACAAGTGCTCCGGCAGCGATAGGCTCGCGTAACGTTGGGCTGCTGATTGGTCGTCGATGGTAGTGTCGAGCCAGGAATGCAATCGACAGTCGTAGAAAGATTTCGCTCGAGATCGCAGCGTCCAACTTGCCGTTGAGGCGAGGAGTCCGAGGACACACATCGGAAGAAGCAGCTCTCGTAGCTTGGCAGCCAGTACACGAGCTGATTCTCCATCACCGATGGTGACTGTTTTTTCAACGACTTCGGTTGGAACCAGCCAGAGGACGCCCAATGCAATTGCGAGAAGACCAATCGCCAGCGAAAACCAGGGAAAGGAAGGGATCCCATCACCCCGTTGTTCGTTGCCCAAAATGCCGTGTCCTTTCGATTCGGTCTTCGTTTTGGCGTGAGACGTCGGTTTAAGCTGCGCGGCGGACCGGGGGGTGTCATCTGCCCGGTCCCCGCTTCGATGGTCTCCACCGGTGTCAGCGAACCTCTACGGTCAGCAGAAAAGCACCCTTTTCGTTGCAAAAAAAGACGTCCGTACGTTATACTTCGAACACCGATGAAACTCACTCGGTCAAGTTTTTAACGGCTCTGCCGGCACTTCGAAAGGATGTGAACCCGGTGCAAGCTGGCTTCGCGCTGATCGAAGACGAGCGTTCCACTTTGTTCGATTCACGGTGTCCAAAGCGAGAACGCTAGAGAAAATCGGTCAGAGCCCGAACAGCCGGGCACAAAATGATGCTCTCGCTCGACGATCGGGTGAGAGATCTCGACCATCGTCTGCCACCACACGAACGCTCAAAGGCTTTAGATGATACTCAAGACCCTTCTTTGGGCATTTGCAAGTCTCGCTGCGATTTGTCTTCATTCGAACACGGCTCTCGCGTACACCCCGTTTGACACCAAAGTTGTCAACATGGTCGACCGGGGATTGGTTTACCTCGAGAACGCCGACCCCAAGGACTATCACTACGGAACGAGCGGATTTGCTGGTGGATTGGGCGAGCGTGCCTTGGTTGCTTACACCCACTTCAAAGTGAAACACGATCCTAACGCGCGTGTCGTCCAGCAAGGCATCGCGGCGGTCAAGACGATGGTTGGGGTGATCCGCAGTGGGAAGCGCAATGTTCCCGGGATCAGTTTCGAGGTGTATTCCACTGCCGTCGCCGTCATGTTGCTGGCTGAGGTCGACAAGGACAAATACAAATCGGAGCTGAAAACCCTGCAAGGATTCTTGTACGAATTGCAGTACCCCAACGGAGCATTCAGTTACATCGGCCACAAAACGGGGGATATTTCTCAGACCCAATACGGTGTCCTCGCCATTTGGACGTTGGACCACGCTGGGATTCCGCTCGACTACAAACGCGTCGCGGCGTGCGCGAAGTGGTTGATTCGAGTCCAAGACCCAAGTGGTGGTTGGCCGTACCAGGCGGAGGATCCCGGACCAGGAAGGCCGAACATTCGGCAGAAAGACGTTTACCCTGCGATGGCCTATGCCGGTGGGAGTAGCATTCTGATCGCTGGCGATGCGTTGCGGCTTTGGGGGGATACGAGCCGCTCAGATATGTCGGCCTTTCCGGGTGCTCCAAAGGCAATCAAACTCTACGTGCCAGATGCAAACAGCGAACGGCGTAAGGGCGCGACGGTGAATAGCGAAAAGGTCATCAACGCGATCAAGGCTTCCGATCGATATTTGGCGAACACCGAATACAAGCGAGCTGCTAAGGATTACTACTACTACCAGCTCTACACCCAGGAACGTTACGAGAGCTTCAAGGAAATTGCACTTGGTTTGAAGCCCGACGAGAGTCCTAGTTGGTACAACCAGGGCGTCGACGAACTAATCGGCTATCAAGATTCTAAGTCGGGCGGTTGGGGTGTTGAGGACCATGACCACTCTGGGTCGGTTGCGGGAACTTGTTTCGCGATTTTGTTTCTGATCCGGAGTACTCAGAGAAGTATTGCGGCGGCCAGCAGCGGTACTCTTGCCGGTGGTCAGGGGTTGCCCAAGGACACAACCAAGATTCGTCGCGAAGGTTCACAGATCAAGGGTGAGCCGGTTGGCGCGTCGGTGTTGGATTTGTTGTCGGCTCTCGAGGACGATGGCAATGAAGCTCTGGAAGGAAAGTCGCTGCCCGAGGACATGCAGTTGGCGACCGATCCTAAGGAGTTGCGTGCTCAGTTGGATCGATTGGAGCGGTTGGTTCGAGGCAGCCAGTCCTACCAAGCTCGCCGAGTTGCAGCCCGATTGTTGGGCAAAAGTGACGACATGCGAGTGGTGCCGGCACTCATCTTTGCACTCAGTGATCCTGACTTGGCAGTGCGCCGGTACGCGAGAGACGGCTTGCGATTTATCAGTCGGAAATTTGAGGGATTCGAGATGCCTGACAAACCGACCGAAAGTGAGCTGCGCAAAGCAGAGAGAGCTTGGATGGATTGGTACCTCACTGTTAATCCGAAGCATGTCTTCGTTGATCAGTGATTCTCTTGAGAAGCGGGGCGTCGGTCAGGGCGTCTCGCTAGTGGATGCAGGCACGATGGGCTCGTTCGCGATCGAGCAGCGAATCCAATTGGCGAAATTGTTTGCGATCAGATCAGCACTGTGATGTTGATCCAGGTAGTCGTCCACCTTCGCCCAGTTGATCGCATTGCTTTTTAGTTGCTTGTCGATGTGGTGTGCCAGGATTTCAACGGAGTCGTTGCAATCAACTCCCGCGCCCGAACGCGACAAAAAGTTGTCGTGATCTGACAACGCAACAATGGGCGTGTGAGAGGCGGCAGATTGCAACAGGACGTTTGGGAAACCTTCGTGCTCCAAGCTTCCCGTTGACACGAATAGCTTGGCCGCTGCAAAGGCCGTCGGCATTTGGGCGAAGGGAACTCGGTCGATCAGTTCAACGTTCTTGGGAGCTTCGTGACGAATGAGTCTTTCAATGTCTGGGTCGAATGGATTGAC
>NZ_DDGH01000089.1:11701-12927 GCF_002337565.1 Rhodopirellula sp. UBA1907
ATCATTTTGAATGACACATGCGGTAGCTTTTTGGCGGCTTCCAGCATGAGCAAAGGACGCTTGTGGAAATCGTCGTAGCGACCAATCCAGAGTACGTCGAATTGCTCTTGGAATGGTTTGGGAGCGGGTGTGGCAAATGGCGGTTGCCAGTCTTTGCGAACAATGGGGTTTCGGGCCAGCAATCCTTCGCGATGAAACATCTGTCTCAGTCGGTCGATTTGCCATTGGCTTTGGCAGACGACGTGATCAGATTGCAGCAACGCATAGCGACGAGCGGAGGATGGTTCGCCGCATTCGTTCCGGTACTCTGAGTCGGTTGCCAATCCGTCCTCCAGTCCTGCGTTGGATCGAACGCAGACGAAGCTTGGCGTGTGTTCCGCGGCCGCGGTTGCCACCACCCGTGAGCTTGAAGAGTTGACCCCGAAACTGATCCAGGCGTCGATGGATTGGTCGATCAAGCGAGGGTCCGGGTGGCTGTCGATTGGATCGCGAGACCGGAATGGTCGTGTCATCGCCAGAAAAGGAATTTGCCACAGCAAGTGCGGTGAGAAGCGTTTGATGCGTTTCGATTCCGTGTCGATGCATTCTCCCACGGCGTGGCGAATCGCTCGAAACCGTCTGACACTGATTTCGAGCTTCACGCCCTCGACTTCAGTGGGCCATGCCACGGTTCCGTTGCGTGGTCGATCGGTTTCCAAAAAGCAGACGGGCTCGATGTCTGGTTGTCGGGAGAGGTGTTGAGCGAAGGTCCACATTGCGGTTTCTAACCCGCCGAACGTCTCGCCGTACCTCTTTGGTGAGGGAGGCTCTGTGATTGAGTTTTCTGCGAGGGCGCCATCAGCGTTGGGGAGCGTGGCAGGCGGAACGATGGCCGGTAGTGCATGCCAAGCGACCAGACCAACGCGAAAAGGCTTTGGATTCATGAACGGGCGATTCGCCAATTTTGCAAAGCGACGATAAACTGAAGTGAAAACAAACCGCCGCGAAAGCCGACCGTCGAATGATTGAAAAAGACGCCACGCCTGTATCTGCCCCTACGCGAGCCGTGCCGCCGCTTCGGATTGGTGATTTGGTCATCGATCCGCCGATTTTGCAGGCTCCCATGGCTGGGTTCACCAACGCTGCGTTTCGTCACATTGTACGTCAATTCGGCGGCGCGGGGCTGCTGGCGACCGAAATGGTCAACGCTCGTGGGTTCGTTTGGCTGGACGAAAATGAAGCCGAAC
>NZ_DDGH01000089.1:13090-14068 GCF_002337565.1 Rhodopirellula sp. UBA1907
CCCCGATCGTTTGTGGGGGGTGGCGGATGAACCCCGGCCGCTGGCGGTTCAAATTTGGGACAACGATCCGGAGACCATGGCCAAAGTCGGGCGACGATTGGCCGAGGAATACCGCGTCAGCGTGGTCGATATCAATTTTGGATGTCCCGTTCGGCAAGTCACCGAGAAGGCTCACAGCGGAAGCTACTTGCTGCGAGAACCCAATCGGATGCACGCGATCATTTCGCGATTGGTGGAGGTGTGTGCTCCGACTCCGGTGACTGCCAAGATTCGATTGGGGTGCAGTCGCGAAAACATCAATTGCAACGAGATCGCTCGGGTGGTCGAAGAGGCTGGTGCGGCGGCACTCACCGTTCACGGCCGGACGGCGGCGGACATGTTCCGGGGCAATGCCGACTGGGAACGGATCAGCGAAATCAAATCGCATCTTCGCAACATTCCGTTGATTGGGAACGGCGACTTGGACAGCGCCGAAAAGGTGGTTGCTGCGTTCGATCAGTACGACGTTGATGCGGTCATGATCGCTCGCGCGTGCCTCGGCCGCCCGTGGTTGTTTGCCCAAGCCGCCGCGGCACTGCGAGGCGAACCGATTCCGCCCGAGCCGACGTTGCCGGAGCAACGCGACGTGATGCTGAAGCATTACCAGTTGGTGGTGGATCGCTTTGGCGACGAAAAAGGAACCGTGCTGATGCGGAAGTACGCGTGTTGCTACGCCCAAGGCAAGCACGGAGCTCGCTACTTCCGGACTCACGTGGCCAAGGTTTCGACGCCGGAAGAGTTTCACTCGGTCGTCGAAGAGTATTTCCCGCTGCACGATCCCAAGCGGGAGTCGCAGGACGCCGAGAGTGTTTCGAACGCCGCGGGTTCGTGACAGGTTATGCGGCAGTCATGCTCGTGCTCTGTTCCAGTTCAATCTTAGGGTAGCGAAACTCGTCAAGCGTTTCGTTGCGGGAAAGCCGAAAGTCTTGGCGACTTCCG
>NZ_DDGH01000089.1:14190-16895 GCF_002337565.1 Rhodopirellula sp. UBA1907
AGTCTTGGCGACTTCCGCTACGAGGAGCTAGGAGCTAGGAGCTGCTCGACGTAGCTTGGAAAGTCTTGCATGTTTTCAGGGGGCTCGCCGGGGCCGATGACCAGTGGGCCGTCGCTGTGGTCTGTCGGGAGGACGCCGTGGCTGCCGCGGACCAGTGTTGGATCCAGCGGGATCACGTCCATTTTGTAACGGAGGCCGGCTTTCTTTTGAGCCAACCGCGCCGCCGCGCGAAGTTTACTGGTCATGAACAGTTCGCACGGGTCGTAACCAGGCTTGCGATGGATGTCGACGGTTGGAGCGAAGTCCGGCGCGTTGGCATCATCGAGCCAGTAGTAGTACGTGAACCAGGCGTTTGGTTCTGCCAGAGCGATCAGCTCGCCGCTTCGTGGGTGATCCAGTTGCAGTTCGCCGGGATCAACGACCGACGCGATGCCGGGGGTTTCTTCCAGCGTTTTGCGAACGGTGGGGATCAGCTCGGGGCGGCGGACGTAGACGTGGGCTAGTTGGTGATCCGCAACTGCGAAGGCATCGCTTTCGCCTGGCAACATGATTTCGCCGAATGGGCCGCGACGGACCTTCAGCCAGTCGTTGCGTCGGAGGACTTGGTTGATGCCGACGGGCGTGTCGACGGGGACCAAGCCGTACTCGCTGACCACCACGACTCGAGCACCAATTTCGCCGGCGGCCTCGATGACTTTGGCCGCGGCCGCGTCGACCTCCGCCACTCGGGCTGGATCGTGATCGGGAAGTCGTTGAAAGTCGTAATCCAGGTGAGGCAAGTAGCACAGCGTCAGTTGCGGTTGCTTCTCTCGCATCACCAAGGCGGTGGCTTTCGCGATCCAGTCGCTCGAAGCGATGCCGGCGGCGGGGCCCCAGAAACCGAAGAACGGGAATGGGCCGAGCTTCTCGGTGAGGTTGCAGCCTGACCAATCCAGGATGTCGAAGACTTTGCTGCCGTCGCATCCATAGTGCGGTTTGGGAGTGGCCCCGTACTTGGCTGTGGTGGATTGGTTGAACCACCAAAACATTTTGGCGGTTTCGTAGCGGTCGTAAAAAACGTCGCCTTGGACCAGCGTGCGGGCTTGCTGCCAGAAGCGGGTTTCCTGGGTGTCGCGATACAGCCACCCGTTGCCGACGATGCCATGGTCTCGCGGGGCCAATCCGGTCAGCATCGTCGCTTGGCTGGTGCAAGTCACCGCCGGGACCGGGCTGGTCCAAGGCCGGTGATTTCCCATTGCAGCCAGGTTGGGTGCGTGACGAAGCAGTTTTGGAGTCAGTCCGACGACGTTCAGAATGCAGAGTTTTGTCACGTAAGGCTACTTTTTTGCGAGTTCAGCCGCTTTCGAGTGTTTCTTGGCACATCCCTGGTGACAAACCCCCGACGCGTTTGCGAAGGATTCACTATCCTATGGCCCATCTCCCCTTCATTTTGGTTCGAATCAGTCCTTCGTACAGGAGTCTTCATGTTGTTGTCAAAGCTCGCTCGTTTCAGCTTGCTAAGAATCGTCACCTTGGTTGTTGTCCTTTTCGGGACGGGGGGAGTGGCTGCATTCGCGCAAGAAGAAGTGGCTCAGGTGGAGGTGACGGAGGAACCGGTTGCTGAAGAATCGGCTGATGAACCGGCGTTGGGGCTGGACCAGCAGGTCGATAAGTTATTCAGGCCAGTAGCTGACGCCTGGGGGTCGGTTGTTTTCTTCAGCGTGGAGCTGCCTGGCGTTGGGCCGCTGCCGTTGGTGTTGATCTTGCTGGTCGGTGGAGCGTTGTTCTTCACGATCGCATTTGGGTTCGTCAACTTGAGGTTATTTCCTTTGGCCATCGAGGTGGTCAGCGGGAAATTCGACGAAATAGAGAAACAAGGCCAAGACATCCCGAAGGGAGTCGAGGTCATGGAGGTCGACGGTGACTTGGTCGACACCATTCGCGACGAGGGCGAAGGCGAAGTTTCACACTTCCAGGCTCTCGCGACCGCGGTTTCGGGAACGGTTGGTTTGGGCAACATTGCTGGGGTCGCCGTCGCGGTTGCCGCTGGTGGTCCCGGGGCAACGTTTTGGATGGTTGTCTGCGGTTTGCTGGGTATGTCGACCAAGTTTGTTGAATGCACGTTGGGTGTGAAGTACCGCGATGTGGATGCCAATGGCGTGGTCCACGGCGGGCCGATGTATTACCTCAAGAAAGGCCTCGCCGAGCGTGGGTTGGCGCCCGTTGGAAAAGTCCTGGGTGTGCTCTTCGCGATTTTCTGCGTGGGTGGATCGTTTGGCGGAGGCAACGCGTTTCAGTCCAACCAAGCCGCTCAGCAAATCAAGTCCTTGTTGGGGCTTCCTGACACGGGGTCATCAGGGACGATCATCGGTTTGGTGATGGCGGTTTTGGTCGCGATTGTGATCATCGGTGGCATCAAGCGAATTGCGAAAGTCACGGAGAAGGTCGTGCCGCTGATGGCATTGATGTACGTGATTGCCGCTCTCGGAATCATCTTGATGCACATTCAAAGCGTCCCTTGGGCGATTGGGCAGGTCGTTTCAGGTGCGTTCTCGTTGGAGGCTGGCTTTGGTGGTTTGCTGGGTGTGATGGTGCAAGGTTTCCGTCGAGCTGCGTTTTCGAACGAAGCCGGAGCGGGTTCCGCCGCCATCGCTCACTCGGCCGTGAAGACGCGCTTTCCCGCTTCCGAAGGAATCGTTGCGTTGCTGGAGCCGTTCATCGATACG
>NZ_DDGH01000089.1:17102-26153 GCF_002337565.1 Rhodopirellula sp. UBA1907
CAGGGCCGCATGGCGATGCTGGGGACGTTCATCGATACGGTCGTGATCTGCACGATGACCGCGATCGTGATCGTCCTTTTCAACGCGGACAATTCGTTCGCATGGGGGCAAGTCGACTCGGCAACCAGCACTGTGTTGATCGATGGTGCTCGAATGGGCGGGGTGGATTTGACCTCGGCCGCGTTTGACAGTGTGTTGCCCGGATTCCGCTACTTGCTGACGATCGCGATCATCTTGTTTGCGTTTTCAACGATGATTTCATGGTCCTACTACGGTCTGCAGTCGTGGAAGTATTTGTTCGGACGCAGCACCGCTGCTGACTTGTCCTACAAATTGCTGTTTTGCTTGGTCGTGGTGATCGGGGCAGCGGTTTCGCTGGGGTCGGTCATCGAGTTCTCCGACGCGATGATTTTCGCGATGGTATTTCCCAACATGATCGGGCTGTTCCTGCTGTTCCCGAAGGTTCGTCAGGAACTGAACGCCTACTTGGAAGCCATTGGCCGGAAATAGCCCGCTTGGGTTGCCGGTAAGAGTTCGCCGCCGGATTTTTTCGGCGGCGGCAGGTGGCTAGGCGAAAGCCGATTTGGGCACACGCTGATTCGAAGTGGTTCCGGCCGCTTGTTTGGCTCGATGCGGCGATCGGCCGCGAATCAGAGGCTCTTTCGTCGGTCGGGTGATTCCGGCGACGAAAGGCAAGAAAGATGGGAGTGGTTAGAGGCGGGCTCGAACCGCCGACACCGGCCTTTTCAGGGCCGTGCTCTACCAACTGAGCTATCTAACCTTTTTGAATCAAACGAGCATAGTCGAGAGGGGTGGTTCTTTGCCAACCTCGATGCGACATCTGCGAAGTTTTCATTCAACGCGTGCTAAAAGTACGCTATCATGGTGCGTCTCGTCAATCGGACTCTTCAAAACACTTTTCCTGGCCAACGAATTGGTCGTTCCTTGCTCAAGGATTGATACATGGCTTCTTCCGATCAGAACGTGATCGACGAACCACAGATCGACGAAAAATCAAATATCACGAGCAATGACGGTGCGTCGCAAGGGGCGGGGTCTGCCAGCACGGATGGCATGACCGAGATTCAGAAGCAGCGATTGGAAGAACGCGAACGTTTGCGGACCAGCAAGTTCGACGTGGTGACTTCGCTGTTCATGTCGCTGATTTTGTTTATCGGTGCCTTTGTTCTGATGCTGTTCATCGTCTGGCTGACGATGCGAATGCCAGAAAGAGTCAAGTCATTCCCACCGATCGAGGAAAATGCGGCCGGTCGTGCCGACAACGCCGAAGGTTTCGAACGCGACTTTGAACCGCCGGGAGCGGAAGAAGTCGAGGAGCTGATGGAGCCCACCCTGCAGGACACGATCGAGGCGGTGACCGATGCGGTCAGCAGCGTCGCCGGTGCTCTGGACACCATGAACACGAGTGCCACGGCCAGCACCGCGGGCTCGGGAAAGGGTGACAGCCGTCCACCTGGTCCCGAGGGTGAAGGCGAAGACATCATTCCGCGATTCGAACGTTGGCAATTGAACTTTTCGGCCAAGGGGCTGAAGCCGTACGCCAGCCAGTTGGATTACTACAAAATTGAGCTTGGGGCGATCGGCGGTTCCGTACAGGGAGTCGACTACGCCAGCAATTTGGCGAGCAAACCAAAGTCTCGGCACGTCGACGACAGTGAATCAGAAAAACGTCTGTACTTCATGTGGACGACACCCAGCCCCCTGATGCAGTTCGACCGAACCTTGCTGACTCAGGCCGGAATCAACGTCACCGGTCGGCAGATGTTGAAGTTCATTCCGGAGCAGTTGGAAAACGAACTGGCCCACATCGAGCTCGAATACGCCAAAGAAAAGGGGCATCCAAGCGTTGTTTCGATCGCGAAAACGATCTTCCAAAGCACCGCCAGCGGAAGCGGGTACCAATTCGAAGTCGTGGATCAGCGGTACCGTAAAGGCAAATGACGTGAAATTTCCAAACGGGTGACCACAATGGAGTGCGGCGACCTTGTCGTCTTCACCCCCGGGGAATCTTTTTCGGCTCCGATCCGGTCGCATGACCAACACGAGCCTGATGGAAACCTCACCCAACCAAGTCCAGAACGCGAGGCAAAGCGGGCTGGCACCAAACCAAGTTGTCTCCTCAGCGGGACGCCCAACCGAATCCAAACAAACAACCGTATCACTCTGAAAGTACTTAGGACAAAACGTTGTTGCTCGCTGAAACTTCGCTGTACGAAATTATCTCCAACTCAACGTACCTGGCTCTTGCGGCCGTTGCGCTTTGGGGGCTGTATCAGATCGTGATCGTCTGGACTCGCGTCGGCCAAAAACGATTCAAGACGGAAGAACAACAAGACGCATTCATGGATGACGTCGAGCAGATGCTGCGTGCGGGCGACTACGAAGGCGTGCACGAATACTGCGATGGAGACGTGCGTGCGATTCCACAAATGATCGATATGGCCGTCGTCAATCGCGACGAAGGATTCAAACGAGCCAAGCAAATCATGATGGACCGTTTTCAGCGCGACGTGATGAGCGATCTGGAATATCGGCTCAGCTGGGTCAGCACGGTCATCAAGAGTGCTCCCATGATCGGGTTGTTCGGGACGGTGTTCGGGATGATGGGGGCGTTTAAGACGCTCGCAACTGCCGAACAAGTCGAACCTTCCGCGTTGGCCGGCGATATTCAAGTTGCCCTGGTGACAACGGCCAGCGGTTTGGCGATCGCGATTCCGCTGATGCTGTTGGTTGCCACCGTGATGATTCGAATCGCGAAAATGGAAGACTTGTTGGGATCCGGTCTCCAGCGATTCTTCGAAGCCTTCAAGGTTGGTTTGGCAAAGTCACAAGGGGCGGCAACCAAGAACGGTGCCTCCGCTAACGCCGAAGCGATTGCTGCAGGAGTGCGATAATGAGTCAAGGCTTCATTGACGACGATGATGATGACGACGAACCAGCGATGCCTCGCAAGAAGCGTCCTGAGGAGGAGATGGACATCACTCCGATGATCGACATCACGTTCCTGCTGCTGATCTTCTTTGTGGTTGCGTCCAAAATGGACCCGACGCAAACGGGGAAGATTCCGGAAGCCACCAACGGTTTGGCCATTTCGGCGAAGGATTCGGCCGTCATTTTCATTGAACCCGCCGGCGGTGATTCACCCGCGATTTTGCGTCGCTACGACGGCAGCGAATTCAGCAAAGACGAAGAGACCGCGACCAGCGAGATCGTTGAATATCTTACTGGTGAATTGGAAAAGTCCATCGGAACGAACAAGAACCAAGTGATGTTGCTCGGGGACGCGGAGGTGAAGGTGTCCGAGGTCACCAGAGTTCAGAAGATCGTTGGTGATGCGTTTCAAGATTTGGAATTCACTTACATCGCCGTCAAAGAACAGTAAGCAACGAGTCATAAAAAGGTGTCAGGTACCTTTTTCATTCGTTCCTATCCCGCATCCGTTTTGAGTGACAAACATGTCAATCCAATTTGAGTGCCCTTCCTGCGGTGAGTCACGTCTCGTGAACGAACGCTTGGGCGGACGAAAAATTCGGTGCCCAGGTTGTGACTCACCCATCACGATCCCGGAGGCGCCCGCGGTCGTGGAAGCCGAACCGGTGGAAGCTGAGCCAATCGAGGCTGAGCCAGTGGCGGTCGAAGCTGTCTCAGCGGAGCCGGTTGTGGATGCGGAGCCTGAGTTGGCAGCTGTCGGAAGTGCTGCTTCCAAAGCTCACGCCGCGATGGGTGATGTCGCTGCGGCGGCTGACTCGGTCGAGCCCGCCGCGTTCAGTTTGGATGACGATGACGACGATGCCTTGCCGCCGCGAAAAAAGCGCGACGACGGTGAGCTGGACATGACTCCGATGGTCGATGTGACGTTCTTGCTGCTGATCTTCTTTATGGTCACGGCGAGCTTTTCGTTGCAGAAGTCGATCCAGATGCCTCGCCAGCAATCCGAATTGCCAAGTTCCAATCCCGATCCTGATCCAACCGACGAAAAAGACCCGGTCGAACTCGAGATCGACGAGAACGGTGGCTTCCTTGTTCTTGCTCCTGAATGGGAAAGAGAAACGCCTGGCAAGCAGAACTTGATCACCGCCCTGAAAGAGGCGGTGGGCGACAATCGCGACGGCATGCAGCTGAACATCAAGGTTCACGAAAATGCCAAGCTACAGTTTCTGGTTGATGGCATGGACGCTGGAACGATTGCCGGCTTTGCTGCCTTGCAAGTCACGGAAGTCGACGGTTTTGACTGATTCTTTTCTAGACCCTCGTCCCCCTCATCGCACGCTGACAATGTCCCCGCGTCAGCAGTTGTGATTCTTTGCCTCTTGTCTTTTCTATCCACCAACAGAACCCACCGGCTCGATGGTCGGCGGTTTCACATTCATCAACATGCTTGCAAACGAACTGATTGACCAACTGGAACGGCGGGGTCTCTTGGACCAAGAGATCATTGAGGCGTTGCGAGAACAAATGTCTCAAGGTGGCTCACGCGTGACGCCCGAAGCGGTGGCCAAGTTGTTGGTCGACAATGGGCAACTGACACGATTCCAAGCGACCAAGCTGATCGGTGAACTACGCAGCGAATCGTATGATTCCGAAGCTGCGGAAGTGATCGAAGGCGAAGAAGATTTGACGGCGCAATTGATCGACGACGAAGAGGTTGCCGAAGCCGTTATCGAAGACGACGACCCATTTGGTGACAATCCGGTGGAAGTCGAAGCCATCGAGGCGGAACCTGTTGAAGTGGTCGCCGAGGCGGAAGTCATGGGCGATGCGATGGACGGCGCGCCGGCTCGCGGTCGCCCGTCTGCTCGAGTGAAGAAGCCAGAGACCAAGTCCACGTGGGACTCGTTCAAAATTTATGGCTACTTGGGAATCATCGGATTCTTGATCATCGCTGGCGGTGTGCTTTGGTTTGTGCTGTCGAAAGGCAACGCGGACGAGTTCATTGCGTTGGCGAATAAGCAATACGACAGCCAAAGCTATCAACCTGCTCAAGACGCCTACATCGCTTACCTCGACCAGTTTGGCCAGAACAGCCAGTATTCTTCGCTGGCCCGAACACGAATCACGATGTGCGAATTGTTTCGTGCCGAGCAAATGACTGACCCGGTTGCCGGGTTGGAAATGGCAAAGGAAAAGCTGCCGACAATCATCGATGAAGAGGCAATGAACGATGAACGTGGCAACCTGGCCGGTTTCCTCGTCGATGTCGCAGAGAACATTGCAAGAGAAGCCGAGGCGGCGAAAGAAACCGAAGAGAAACGGCGTCTGCTCGAGCGACTCGATGAGCAGCAAACGTTGATCGACAACCCGAACTACATGTTGTCGACAATGAAGACGACGTTGTCGGGTCGCTTGTTGCAATTGAGTGAAGCACGCAACCGCGTCAAACGCGAAATTGATCGCAACGTTCGCTTGGATGCGACCGAAGCAGCCATGCAATCCGCATTGGCGGAGAAGAAGACGAAGGAAGCTTACGACGAACGCGATTCGTTGCTTCGCGACTTTCCCGAGCTGGCCAAAGACCCGCGTTTGGTGACATTGATCGAAGAAGCGAGCGACATTCAACAGACGTTGGTCAAGCCATCGGCAAAGACTCCAAAGATCACGAACGAACCAGCCAGCGACGCTGCAGTGAAGTCCATTGTTCTGACGACACGTCAGGGCGATTCCATTCCGGGCGTGGAAGAAGAAGTCTTTTTCCTACGCGCCGGTGGATCGGTCCTGGCGTTCGCGGTCGACGACGGTCGTTTGCTATGGCGAGATTACACCGGGCAAGGCGAAGACTACACGCCGTTGCGTTTGGACGATGGCACCGCGGTTCTTTTGTCTGACATGGCCAACGACGAAATTCGTCGCTGCCGCGGAGAAGACGGCGAAGTCGAATGGCGTGCAAAGTTTGGCGAGCCATTTGTCGAACCCGTTTCGGGACGCGATTCCATCTTAGTGACCATGGATTCTGGCACGTTGGTGTCGTTGGATTCGGACTCAGGAGACGTCAAATGGTCGACGGATATGTCACAGGAATTGTCGACGCCCGCCGGACTGGATGACACGCTGAATCGGGTTTATATCCCCGGCAGTCACAGCAACCTCTATGTGCTCAACGCACGCGATGGCAAGTGCATCGAAAGCTTGTATATCGAACATGACGAAGGAACGATTGCGGTCGCTCCTGTGTCATTGCTCGGCCATGTGTTTGTGATCGAAAACGCCGGCAGCGACTACGCTCAAGTTCACGTTCTGAAAGTCGATGAGAACGGCGAGAACATCCAGGTCGCTCAGAGTCCGTTCCGCTTGGATGGCAATGTTGTCGTTCCACCGATTGTTCAAAACCGTCGATTGATCGTGTTGACCGATCGTGGCCAAGTTGCGGTGTACGACATTGAACCAACATCTGAAAAAGATCAGGTCTCGTTAATCGCTCAACAGGTTGCCGCGTATGACAAACCCACGCTGACTCGCATGGCGGTCGGTCGCAGTCAAATGTGGATCACCGGCAAACGCATCGGTCGCTATGAATTGCAAATCAACACGGGGCGAGTTGTTTACGATTGGGGCAAAAACGAAGGTGACACCTTCATCGGTCAACCATTGTCGCTCGACGATGTTCTCGTTCACGCTCGCGTGTTGAAAGGCACCTCCGCGATTCGCGTGACGGCGGCCGAACCCAAGACGGGACGCGAATTGTGGCGGACCGATGTCGGAACACCGATCGCGATGATCACGCGTGCTCCCGAAAGTGGCTTTCATGCGGTGACCAGCCAAGGTGCTCTGTTCGAGTTGACGTCTGATTCACTCTCGGCGGGATCAACGCAAGGCCCGATCGAAAACCCAGGTGCGAATGGAATCTCGATGAGTTTCCAAAATCCCATCGTGGTTGATGAAGTTCGACGCATGCTGCTGAACCAATCTCAGAAGGGTGAAGCGTTGATCTACGACCCCACACGTCGAAGTGAAAAGCTTCGCAAGGTGACCTTCCAACTGACGGGGCCCAAACCGACCGGAGTGGCAACGTTCAGCGGCGGTGGTTTGTTCTTGCCGCTTGATACCGGGCGTGCCGTGTTGATGGATTGGCAAACCGGACGCGTCAAAGGGGCTC
Organism: Rhodopirellula sp. UBA1907; assembly: GCF_002337565.1. NCBI lineage: Bacteria > Pseudomonadati > Planctomycetota > Planctomycetia > Pirellulales > Pirellulaceae > Rhodopirellula > Rhodopirellula sp. UBA1907. The sequence goes on from NZ_DDGH01000089.1 coordinate 24,214, forward strand.
CATTCCAACCAGCCAGCGACCCAACCGCTACGGTTCAGTGGACCAACCCAATCAAGAGTGCCGCTGACCCGGATCAAGTGTTGATCGCAGACAGTCGGAAGAAGCTTTATCGATTGCGCGTCGGCGACCAGATCCGAGAGTTGTCGAGCGTTGATTTGGAGTCGCCTTTCTTGGGCACCGTGGCGGGCATTGAATCGAGCTTGCTCGGCAGTGTCAGTGGTCCTGCATCGGACTACTTGGTCGGACACGACCAAACGGGGCTTGAGCAAACGTTCAAGAAGGTCTTGGACGGACGGATCGTTTGGGGACCCATCGCTGCTTCGTCGGAATCCGGTGGAGAGATCGCACTGTTGATCACTGACGACCAGACATTGCGAGGCTTCAGTGCTTCGGGTGAACCTCTCTTCCAAACGCAAATGCCAGAAGGCGGTTTGTTGGTTGATCAGGTTGTTTCGACCGGTGGTCGCTGGGTCCTGACCGGCAAAGATGGTTGGTTGACCGCGGTTGATCCCGCCTCCGGCAACGTGGTTGGTACAACTCTCCTGGGTCAACCTTTGTCGGCCGGTCCGTTGCCTGTTGGCGACAAGTTGCTGGTCCCGGGCACGGAAGGTGTCGTTTACATCACGAACATTCCCGGTGACGCCTGATCCATGCAATTTCAGTCCTTGATAAATTCCAACGTGTTGCATTTTCGACGACCTCGATGCTTTCCACGCATCGCCCAGAACGTTCTTCTGGTCGCTGTTCTTTTCGTCGTGGGCACGTCCAGTGTGCACGCCCAATTGCTGAACTATGCCGAGTCCGGTCGCCCGGAAGCTCCCGGTTTGGAACTGCTGCAGGAAGAGCCGCATGACCTGATTTACTTCACCGAGAAGTCCGGCGGCGGTTGGGTCAAGACTCGATTGTTGGATCTGCCCAGGCGTGAGATCCCAGCTTCGCCGACTGGTTCGCTGAAGTTCAGCATTGTCGGCGTCGAGCAACAAGAATTTGTTGCGAAGTGGACCGACATTGAGAACATCGATTTCTGGGAAAAACGTCTCGAGAGGGAAACAGCAGAACGAATCAAGGCCGGTGACTTCGTCGGTGCTTACCCGTTCCTATCGGTGCTGATTCGTGACTACCCGGCTCGCCCTGGTTTGAGACAGCTTCGGACGGAGTTCCTGTGGCGGGACGCGGCACGACGAGCAAAGAATGGTGAGTACGGTGCGTCACTGGCGATGTTGGAAGAACTGCGTCGCTATGCACCAGAGTACAAGACGCAAACGGTTTTGACCGCCATTGGCGCGTTGACGGATCAGCTGATGGATCAACTCGTCAGCGACGGAAAGTTGGAGTTAGGACAGCAGTTGCTCGCGCGGTTGGAAAAGGAATATCGCGGCCAGGATTTGTCATCGATCAAGAAATGGAACGCTCGATTCCTATCGATGGCGGAAGATAAACGCGACCAGGCTTTAGCGGCGTTGGAAGCCAAGAAATACCGAGATGCACGCAAGTTTTCGCGTGAGAGCATCTTCCTTAAACCTGATATTGAGGGCGGCACGGAACTGGTTCGCAAAGTCGACCAGATCTATCCGTTGGTAAACGTCGGGGTTTTGCAAACCGCGACCGTGTTGGACCCAACTCGTTTGGACAATTGGGCTGCTCGTCGTGCGGGACGCCTCTTGTACCGCGTGTTGTTCGAAATGCAGGGAGCCGGTCCCGAGGGTGGCGAGTACGAATTCATTTTCGGCGACACGGAACAGAGTCCTGACCGTCAGCGGTTCTCGATGTTCTTGGAACCTGAGCGATTGCCGGAACCTCTCAACCAAGTCGATGGCTTCTATCTGGCCGACGTTTTGGCGGATCGCGTCAAATCAGAATCGCCGACTTACTTCTCGCCTTGGGCCGCCGCGGTTCAAGCGATTGGGCTGGACGGTCCCAAACGAATCGATTGCATCTTG
>NZ_DDGH01000089.1:26293-40834 GCF_002337565.1 Rhodopirellula sp. UBA1907
GATTGCATCTTGCGGCGACCCAATGTGCTTCCGTCGGCATTGATTCAGGTCACCGTCGATGGATCCTGGTTCGGTGGCGAGCCCGGTTCGCCCACCGGCGACTATCGCCGCGATGTCGTCGAAGGCGACGTGGTGCGTTATGTCCTCAAAGGAGAGCCTCGCACCGAATTGCAGCCACGCGAAATTGTTGAGATTCGAACCGAGTCCGCAGCCGACGGCGTGAGCAAATTGTTGCAAGGCGAAGTCGATGTGCTGGACCAATTGTTCCCCGCCGATGCCGTGCGGTTGTCTAGCAATCGAATGGTTCGTGTCGTCAACTATCCACTCCCCAGCGTGCACATGCTGGTTCCATGCAGCGACCATGAGTACCTCGCCGACAAGACATTCCGGCGTGCGTTGGTGTATGGGACCAACCGGGAAGACATCCTGAACGGTGAGTTGCTGGAGAGTTTAGAAGTCCCAGGATGTCGTGTTTTATCGGGGCCATTTCCCGCGGGACTCGAAGACAATGACCCGCTTGGTTACGCCTATGATCAATCCATTGCACCGCGTAATTACGAGCCTCGTTTGGCGAAGCTCCTGATGACGATGACGGCCAAGCAAATGGAATCCGAGGCGTCGCGGAAAAAGGAAAAGCCACCCGAGCTAAAGCCGATTCGCTTGGCGTTTCCACCAGAAAACCTTTCCCGAATTGCTTGCGAAGCCATTCGCAGCCAATGGCAATTGTTGGGATTGGAAATCGAGCTGGTTGAGTTGCCCGTCGGTCGCGCGTTCCCGGATCCGGGGACCGCCGACATTGCTTATGTATCGGCCGCGGTTTGGGAGCCGATCATTGACGCTCGTCGCGTGCTTGGTCCCGAAGGCATGGCTGGCAGCACCGACCAATTGGTCGGACTTGGTTTGCGACGTTTGGAAGAGTCGAAGAACTGGCGGGATGCTCGAGACCGATTGTTAGATTTGCACGCGATCGCTCACCACGAACTGCCTGTGCTGCCGTTGTGGCAATTGGTCGATTCCTACGCCTACAGTCGAGACCTGTTGGGTGTGGGCTCTGACATCGTGTCGCTGTATCAGAACGCTGAAAAATGGCGGTTGAGTCAATGAGTATCACAACACTATTTACTGATTCCGGTCCGCTGCTTCGATATGTGACCGGTCTGTTCGCCTTGGTTTTCACGCTGGGACCATTTGCACCTGCACTTGGGCAAGAGACGAATACCGATGCTGCCGCCCAAGCAAATCCAGCAGCGAATGCGGATGCCGAACCCGAGGTCGAGCCTGATGAGCCACCGCCGTTCGACTTTGCTCCCTACAAAACTTTGATCTGGGTCGCATCGGATTCACCGCGTGTTTCCGCCGACACGATGCGAGATGATCTGCAAAAAGTCCTCGATCGCGATTTCCATGCGGTGTGGCGAACGACGATCGAAGACGCACCCACATCCGTCGCCTCCATGGCGCTGCGTGTTCTGTCCGAAGTTGACTTTGACACGTTGGCCGCCACCGACCCGGTGATCGCGGTCAAGAGATCGCACGACGATGCGGTCCGAATCCGTTTCGCTGGCGATGTGGGGCGTTATGCGTCGAGTATTCTGACCACGACGGGCCGCATGGAAGAGGTTCGCTCGCGATTGGCGGGGGATCCAGATTCTCCCAAGAACGCGTGGCTGAGAATTCTGCATGCGATCGAAGGCGATGCCGTCTCACTGAAGGATGCGTGGGCGAAAAAAGACACTGAGGCGATCTTGGTCTCTCGCGGGATGGCGGAAACTCTGACCGAACCAGAAGCCAAGATCATCGTTCCGCCAATCACCGGTCAAGTCATTGATGCGGCGGAAGCCTATGACAAGATCTTTATCGTTCGCATTCGAACGGCCACCACGCCGATGAAAGTCGAAAGCGTCGAGTTCGATACTCTGATGCGGTATTTCGGCGACACCTCACAAGCCGCCGTTTCCAGTTTCAATCTATTGCCCGAAGTCGTCGGCGCAACCTTGCGAGATGTCTTCGCTCCCGTGGCCCGGATCGATGATGCGGGAAAGAGTAATGCAGTCGGGTTGGTGCGAGCATCGGGATTGGTAACCGACAAGAATTCACCGGCACTCGTCAACGTGGGCGACGTGTTGGTGCCGATGGTTCGCAAAGATGACCGCAACGGCAGTCCGATATCGATTGGACCGCTCGACTGGGCCTACTTGCTTACCAAAGAGTTGGACGGACGCCGCGTCAAAATGGATTTCCATGCGGGTCGAGCGGGTGGATTGCAGGGTCGCAAGAACGCGCGGACCCACCGAGTCGGGCTTCGTATTCGACCGCGAAAAGATGAGACACTGTTGCGATTGCATGCCAAGGGTGACCCAAATCAGCCGCTGATTGGATACGAGATCTACGAAAAGGAACTCGAAGGCAAGAGCATGACATTCATTGGTCGTACCGACTGGAATGGTCGCTTGAATGTCGAGCCAAACGACGAACAGCCTCTGCGATTGCTGTACGTGAAAAACGGCGGCGCCGTATTGGCTCGATTGCCGATGGTCCCCGGTCACCATGAAAAAATGATTGCGGATCTCGGTGGTGACGACATGCGTTTGCAAGCGGAGTCGTACATTCGTGGCGTGCAAAACTCGATCATCGACCTGCTGGCAATTCGCGAATTGTTCAAAGCTCGAATCATGATGCGACTTGAACGCGGCGATCTAGAACCGGCCGAAGAATTGTTGGAAGTGTTGCGGAATCAGCCGACCAACGAACGCCTCGCCAATGACATGGGTAAACGCCAGTCTGAGTTCATCAAAGCGATTGGCAAAAATGCCAACCAGCAACGCAAGGTGGATGAGATGTTCAGTGTGACACGCGAAATGTTGACCAAACACATCAATCCAAAATTGGTGCGAGACTTGGAAGAAGCGATGATTGTGGCAAAGGAAAACGGCGGCAAGTTACCACCGAAATCAGACGAAGAATCCGACGGCGCTTGATCAAGTCGCATCGGTTTCGTACCGCGATCGAAAGTCATCTTCGCTGAGGATTTCGACGCCTAGCGATTCGGCTTTTGTGAGTTTGCTGCCCGCCTTCTCACCCGCGATTAGAAAATCGGTTTTCTTGCTCACGCTGCTCGCCGCACGTCCGCCGAGCTCTTCGATGCGGGCTTTGATTTCGTCGCGAGTGTAGTGCTGCAGCGTTCCGGTCGCGACAATGTTTTTGCCCGCCAGTGGCAGGTTTGCTTCGTCGTCAGGTGTTTCGACCGGTTCCGGTTCGGACATGGTGACGCCCACCGCGTCCAAGTCACTCAGCGTCTGGGAACCCGATTCGCTATGGATGAATTTGACAAGGCTTTCAGCGATTCGATCGCCGATTTCATGGATCGCCGCCAGGTCTTCCGCCTTTGCTGAGCGTAGCAAATCGAGATTCCAAAACTTCGCCGTGATAAGCTTCGCGACTCGTGGTCCGATGTGCCGGATACTGATCGATGACAGCACGCGAGCCAACCCGCGGGTGCGGCTTTCGTTGATACCAGAGACCAGGTTCTCGGCGTTCTTGCGGCCGAACTGGACCTCGATCATCTCGTCTCCCTTGCCCTTTCTCAGTCGCGGCCAAGTCAACTCGGCGAGTTCATCCACATCCAATCGGTAGAGGTCGGCGTAGTTTTCGACCAACTCTTTTTGCAGCAGCAGGTCGACGACTTCTTCGCCCAGACCATCGATGTCCATTCCGGTTCGACTGCCGAAGTAAACCAATCGTTGACGAAGTTGAGCGGGACAGGCGGGGTTGGTGCAGCGGATGTAGACGCCGCCTTCGTCTCGCGTCAGTAGTTCATCGCATTGTGGGCAGTGAGTTGGGAACTCGAACTTTGGAAGTGGTTTGGTGCGAGCGTGCTTCTCGACTCGCACGACCTTGGGGATGATCTTGCCGGCCTTCTCGACGACAACGGTGTCGCCGACGCGAACATCCAACCGTTCGATCTCGTCGGCGTTGTGCAGGGAGGCTCGTGAAACGGTGGTGTCCGCGATGTCGACGGGAGTGAGGTAAGCAACCGGCGTGATTGTGCCAGTCTTTCCGACTTGAACATCGATCGCTTCGAGCGTGGTGATGGCTTCATAGCGTTCAAACTTATAGGCGATCACCCAACGTGGGCTCTTGCTGCGCACGCCCAATTTTTCGCGCTGCTCGAAGGAGTCGACTTTGAACACGATGCCATCGATTTCGAATGGCAGATCGGGCATTTCCAGTTCGAGTTTCGCGATCGCTTGAAGTGCGTCTTCTTTGTTTTCAAAGCGTACGACATCGGGGGCGATTGGGATGCCAAGTGTCTCGACATGCTGCAGAAACGTCATGTGATCGGTTGCTTGAACACCAACCAATTCGCCGCTGCCATGACAGAAGAATCGAATGTTGCGGGAGGCTGCGATTTTGGGATCGAGCAGGCGAATCGTTCCCGCCGTGACGTTGCGGGTATTCTTGAACGGTTCGTGACCGGCTTCGGTTTGGCGGACGTTGAGATCGGCTAGGTCCGCGTCGGTCATGTACAGTTCGCCGCGCACTTCGAGGACCTCGGGAACGTTGCCGCCGGCGATTTCTGGATGAGCACGCGCGGCGTCGGCGATCGATCGGGGTAACTCACGGATGGTGCGAACGTTGTGCGTGATGTCGTCGCCGACCTGCCCGTTGCCTCGTGTAAGTGCCAGTGTGAGCTCGCCGTTTTCGTAGCGAATCGAACCGGCGACGCCGTCGATTTTGTATTCCATCGTCCAAGCAACCGATTCGCCTTCGAGCGATTTCTCAATTCGTTCCATCGCCGCCGCTAATTCTTCGCGGCTGTAGGTGTTGTCGATCGACAACATGGGGACGCGGTGCGGAACCTGAACCAACTGGTCCACAACGTCGCCGCCGACCAATTGCGTCGGCGAATCGGGTTGGCGGAGGTCCGGGTGTTCGTTTTCGAGTTGCGTGAGTTCGGCCAGCAACTGATCGTATTGCAAGTCGGTGATCTCGGGCGCCGCATCGTCGTAGTACAGACGGTTGTGGCGATTGATTTCGTCGACGAGTTGTTGCACGCGGCTGGCAATGGAATCGGAGGCCACGAAACGATCCTGGGGCATGAGAAATTCACCAATGCTCTCGGCAGACCGAGATGTCATCCATTGTCCGTCTGGCCCCGGCTGATTCCAGACCCCTTGTTTGCTCTTGATCGTGGGGGCGTTCGTAAGAGTGTGAATGAAAAAACGGAGCCGAATTGCCGCGAATTGAAATCGCTGGCAGTCTGGCTCCGTGATGAAATTCAGGTCGATCGGACTCATCGTGAGTCCATTTGACTACTCGGCGGTGCCGGCGGCTGCGTCGATACCTTCTTTGGCTTTTTCGCCACCTTGGTCGATAGCACCGTCAACGGTTTCTGTGGCGGCTTCAGGAACCATGTCGGTCGTCTTTTCTTTGGCGGAACCAGCGGCGGAATCAACGCCCGCTTTGGCTTGGTCAGCGATTCCGGCTGCGGTGTCCGAGCCTTTTTCGCATCCGCTCAAAACAGCAACGAACAAGACGGCGAGCAACAATTGGGTGAGCTTCGTGAACATCAATTTGATCCTGGAAAAGTGGCCTGGGCGAATCCCGACAAAATGTGGGGCCCCCTACGAAGGCAACCCTATCCCAATCGCATTTGAACACAAGTGGACCAACGAGTGCCGGTTCCTATTCAGCGTTCATTCTTCCAAGGATGCGCACACCAATTGCTTGTCATTTCGAGCGTAGATGCAGCGGTTCGCGTATGCGGGATGAGACCAGGTGACGCCATTGCGACGTGGCAATTGAACAGTGGTTGTATCAAGCAAATGAGTTTGGCTGAGCGGTTGATATCCTTCCGGAGTCAAATGTGCGATCGTTAGTCGACCTTGATCGTTGAACATCCAATCCGTTTGCGAGCCCGCTTGTTGATGGACCACCGTGTGAATCGTGCCCCAGCGGTTTCGCGGAACCGCGGTGGTGTCTTCCCATACTCGTTCGCCGGTTTCTGCATCGAGACATCGCAGTTCGCCATAGCTGTCGACACCGTAGACGTATCCGTCTCGCATGACCGGTGTGCTGATGATCGATTGCAATGCTCGCGTGTTCTTTTCGTCGATCCCAACGCGATGCCACTTCTTTGTCGCGGTTGGTTCAGTCGCGGACAACTCGACCATCATGGAACCATCGTAGAACGAAGTCACAAACAAAAGGTTGTCATCAACAACGGGCGTGGCGACTCCAATCGGCATGCGAGAAGGAGGGAACGGAATGCTCCAAAACACATCGCCGGTCGAGGGCGATAAACCGCTGATGCTGTCTCCCGTCCAGCAAACGACGACATCTTTGCCGCCTTGCTGGATGAGGATCGGAGCGGAATAGCAGGCACGTTCATCGAGCGAACGCCACACTTCTTTGCCGGTTGCCAAGTCGAAGCCAACCACACACGCACCATCCGAGCCACCGACGATCTGGATCACGATTGGTTGATCAGCGGCGCCGACAAACACGAGTGGTGCACCTGTAATGCCCCAAGCCGGCATGTCGATATCGTATTCCTGATGGAGATCATGTTTCCAGAGGACGTCCCCATCGGCAGCATCAAAGCAATGAAAGTGACCCATCGCGCCCACCGCCAATGCCTTTCCATCATGGATGGTGACACTTGCACGCGGACCGGCTCGATAGCCGATTTCGTAGGCGGCGGCGTAAGACTGTTCCCAGATCAGACTGCCATCTGTTTCAGCGAAGCACAACACTCGCTCGATTTCATCCGGTTCTGTTTGACGATCGGTGACATACACGCGTCCGTCAGCCACGGTTGGTCCGCTGTAGCCTGAACCGATTTCAACCGACCATTTCAATGGAAGTTGGCCTTCAGGCAGCTCCGTCACAATCCCGGTCTCGGTCCAGTCGCCATCGCGGTCAGTGCCTCGCCACTGAGGCCAGTCTTCTGCGACCACGTTGCCGCAGACCGGCAAAGTTCCGAGCAACAGCATTCGGATTGCCAACTGGCCACAAATGCCTGGCGAGGAAAGAGCACTTCGAATTAAACGTCGGATTGCCATCGGAAGTTCCTGATCGGAAAAAGAGAACGGAACGTGGAAGTCTAATGCGTCCGCATGGACGTCACGAGTTGCTGTATTTTGCCTGGCTTCGCCGTTTCAATGCTCTCAGCGGCGTGAAACACGATCGATGTGGCAATCAAACCCAGATTTCCGTATTGAAACGGTGTCCGTTCTCCGCCGACGGCCAAATCTTTCCGGCGGTTTCGCCGCCATACTGATTGCACACAGTGGTCCCGATGAGCCACCCACTGAGATCGACGTCTCGTTCCACTCATTCGCAAACGCGAATTTCGTCGGGTCATGCCACGGCATCGGCAATCGACGTTGATCGTCTTGTTGGCAGCCGCAGGACTGTGCTGGGCTGTTCAATCTTTGGGGTTGCAGGTCGAGGACACGATGCAGCTTTTGCCACCTCTCCCTCAACTTCGTTGGGGGAGAGGTCAGACGCGGCGTTCAGCCGTCGTCTGGGTGAGGGGGCGAATTCCCTCAGGTTGAAAACGGCAACGCCAACTAGCGACGCGAGTTGCGCGAATGCCCCCTCACCCGAGCAACGCCTGAAGGGCGTGCTCGACCTCTCCCCCGGCTTCGCCGAGGGAGAGGTGACCGAAGACAAAAAACCGCCTCAAAAATCCATGCCAATTCCGGTGTCAATACCGAAGATTGGACAGCTCAGGACTGTGCTGCTGTGGTTTGTCTGCTGCACGTTGGTGTGGCTGACCATTAGCATTGCGCCTGCTCAAGAGATCGTTTGGACGACTCCCAAGCCGCCTCCGTTCACTTCATCAAGCGTCACGTCGTCGACTGTCATTTCTTCGAGTCCCGGTTGGGCAACTCAAACAGAATCAGTCAATGCAAGTCCGAGCTATATCGAACGCGGACACTCTGAAACTTCGACACGGGGACGTTTGTCGCCACCTGCGTTCACTTCCAGCAACGCGTTCACCTCCGGCAATCCGTCCAGTTCGGTCGCCAATTCGCGGTCGTCTCGGCCGAGCGATTCGCATTCGCATCCCCGGCCCGTCGAAAAGAGCTATTCAGCGTCGTCGCAAATATCACCACTGAATCTCAACCAACAAACCCGCACGGCTTCGGATTGGACCCGCACCGCTTCAGATTGGGATGGAGCAGATACCACGGAAGCAAAAACGGTGAGCTATCCGTTGCTGCCGCGTCAACGCAACGAACCCGAAGATTGGCGACAGTCGCCCTACGCAGACGTGCATGTTCGTGCTGCTCAGCAATCCGAAATGCGATTCCGCTCTCTCGCTCAAACATCAGATCCTGTCGCAGCGGACATTGCGGAGAAGAACGCGGATCTGGTGCAGCAATGGATTGAACTGGCGACGAGCTACAACCAACTGGCCAGTCGTCTTTACGATGCTAAGGGGCAACTCGACGCGACCCGTTCGGATTACGAAGACGTTCACCAAAAGCTCACGCGTCACGGTTTGACGCCGACCATTGGTTTGTTGCTTCGCCACAAGAAGGACCAACTGGATCAATGGCAAATTGAGAACAGCCAAACGGCCTTGGCCAGCGAAGCACTTGGGAAGGCGCGACAACAGCAATTGGAATTGGATCTGATTCGGTTGGATGGATCGGATCCGGAGCAGCAAACGACGCAAGTTCTCAGCAATGTTGGCTACGACACAAACCGCTATGGCGACCCACTGCGATTGCAAGTGGAAGAGTTGTTGCGTCAACGAGCCGCTTGGATTCGTTCGCTGCAGGTTGGCTATCAGGATCAACAACAAAAGATCAGCGAACTGGATTCCATCGCGACCGCATCGCAGTCATTGGCAGCCGACTACCGAATGCTGATTGATCGGCATGTCATGTGGATTCGCAGCGATGAGCCGATCGGACTGCGCGACGCTCGCAATTTGAAAGGTGGCATGGCGGCATTGTTCGATTCCAATCGAAGTGCTGACTTTGGACCGACGTTTGAACGGAAAATCGCCGCCAATCCAGTGGGAGCAATCGGTTTACTCGTCGGAATCGTTTTGATACTGGTGCTTCGTTGGCTCGCGAAGTCTTGGCTGGTCGCCATCGGAAGCCGCAAGAAAATGCGGAAGGCATCGCCGAACAAACGAAAGCTTTACGCCGGTGTGCTCACGGTTCTGGTTGCCGCTGGAATCCCTGCCGTTCTGTTCTGGATCGGCCGTTGGTTGGGGGCCGGTGTGGTATCCGAAGCAACGTTGCATGCTGCGAGTGCGTTTTGTGCAGGCAGTTTGGTGGCTTGGTTGATTGAAGTCCCACGGCAGTGGCTGCGGGCGGATGGGTACTTGGATCAACATGTCGACATCGAGTTGCCGCGTCGCCCACGTGCGATGAAATACCTCACGATCATCGGCATGGGCCTGGTCATCGCTGCGTACACCATCACATTGATGAGCCAAATTGATCACGGAATGTGGCGCGGTTCGGTCGCTCGAGTTGGATTCATACTGGCGATGTTGCTGGTTGGTTGGACGATGCATTTGGCGTTGCGACCTGTTGGTGGATTCTTGGAGCCGCTGATAGAAAAGTATTGCGGCAGCGTGATCCATCGCGGTCGTTTCCTGATGTATTTCGCAGGCATCGGTCTGCCACTGTTTTTGATCGCTTTGTCAGCACTCGGGTACAGCGTCACAACGCACGAGATCATTCAGCGGATCATTTTCACGGCCGTGGCATTGATGTCCGCATCGATTCTTTGGGCCGGGGTGAAGTATGTGTCTGCAGAACTTTGGCATCTGCTGACCGGGACGCGCGGATCAACTCAGGAGCCAGATGACATCGACGAAGTTGAAACGGGACGCGTTGCTGGCGCTCTCGGAGAACACTTTCTTGAACTCAAACATCACCTCGCGTTTCTGTGCCAGTGTGCGATGGTGTTGGGGGCGATTGTTTGCTTTGGTTGGCTTTGGATCGATGTGTTTCCAAACGTTCGGATGGGCAACCCGGTTCTGTGGACGGTCGAGGACACTGTTCAGCAAGCAAGCGTCAACGCGACCGGACAAACGGTCATGGAATCGGTGGTTGAAACCACGCCCGTCACCGCGGTGCATTTGTTGCTGGCCGCTGGGACACTGTTCGTTGCCTTTCAATTGGCGAAGCTGTTGCCTGCCCTGTTCGATGCACTCGTCTTGCAGCGGGTTTCGTTCGACGAAGGCATGGAGCACTTCACGCTGGTACTGGGGCGGTTCCTGCTGTTTAGCGTTGGGTGTTTCATTGCTTGTAAATGGATCGGAGTCCGCTGGCACACGATCCAGTGGTTGGCCGTTGGTTTGATGATCGGCTTGGGGTTTGGCTTGCAAGACATGGTCCGAAACCTGTTTGGCGGGTTCATTGTGTTGTTTGAAAAGCCTGCTCGGCTGGGCGATTTGATCACCGTCGGGAATTTCACGGGACGCGTGGCCGCCCAGCGTCTGAGAACGACCGTGTTGTCGGACGATGACGGCCGCGAGGTGATCATCCCGAACAAGAACTTCGTCAGCGACGACGTGGTCAACTGGATGGGTGCGGGACGTCTGAGTGTCATCCCGATGGAAGTCGCCGTCACGCGAGACGAGCGGCCCGCGGACCTGTGTCGAACGTTGCAAGAGCTGATGATCGAGCAGCCGGAAGTGCTGCTGACACCGGCTCCTCAAGCCACGCTCGTGTGCGTTGGGCAACGGTCTCAACGAATTGAAGTGCGTGCCTGGATCGAACAGGGCCAGAACGCGGAACGCTATCGCGACCAGTTGTTGAAGCTTGTTCGGCGCCATTTGCTCGAACGGAATTTGCTGGCTCAAAACCAACCATCTCAACCGGAGATGCGAGATGTGTTGACCAAGCAAGACGATTCAGAAGACTTCTTCGACGACGACTTTGGCCAGCCACGACTTTCCGACGCGATTCGCAAGCGAAAACGCCGCGCTTAGAAGCCATGGGAGCGGCATCCGAGATCGAGGTGGTTTCGCAATCGTCGATGAAAGCGTTTGTTGGTCGTTGGTTAGTTGCCTAGACCAAGAGGTCGCGTGGCGTGACGGTGCGAGCTGGCCAGTGATTGCCGGACTGATGGACGCAGGCTCGCGGTGAATTCGCTGCCATTGTCGAACGAAGTCCATGGTTCCAACGAAGCATATTCGTTGTCCAACCGATCGATGCCCAGATATCCAAACCCATCCCCGCCTTGGCCAGCGAACGAGTCGGCTTGTCCCGCCACTTCCACGAACTCAATCCGCGTTTGTTGTTGGGGTTGAGAATGATGGAATTGCATCATCCAGTTTCCGCCAACATCCGTGATGGCGATCTCTTCCCCGAGCAGTCGACCGGCACCGTCATAAATGCGTCCGACGATTTGGGTTCCTGGTCTTGCTGCTCCACTGAAAATCGGTTCGGGAGCCAGGAACTGAATCGCTTTTGTCAGTTCGCGTGGACGGTGTTGATGAGGCGTGTCGAAGTACAACGCTTCGGATTCTTCGAATGGCTTCGAGGCATCACGTTTGTCTTCTTGGAGCTGACCCTTTTCGTTTTGGCTGAAGTCGTTGTAAGCGTCAAAAGTGAAGAACGTCAGTTCAATCTCTGTCGGGTCATTTGAAGTGCCGGTGTCGCCAGGTTCACCGAGATTGTTTCCGTTGGGATCATCGCCGCTGTCTGAATTGTCGGTGATTCGTCCGATTGGGTTGCCGGCTTGGTTCCGAAGTGGATCGCCATTTTCATCGAGTGGATTGCCACTTCCCTGAGCTTGGTTGAACAGGGTGACTTCGGTTTGGCCGGGTTCGCTGACCACTTCGACGGTCAGCTGGACGGTCACGCTTTCGCCTGGACGAATCAATCCGGTGATGCCGTCGAAGATACTTTGGGTTGTGTCATTCACGTAGGCGTTATTAATGACCGGATCGATGGATGCATTGGACTCAACGATACGGGGTGATCCAATCACTTCGCCAAAGTTAACTCCGTATTCCGATGCCAAGTCGTCGAACAATTGCAGATCACTGAGATCCGTCGTGCCCGTGTTCTCAAGGATGAATTCAATCGTCAGTTCATAGGTGAGTCCAAGTTGTTTGGCATCCACGATCGACTTCGCAACTCCCAAGTCGGGAATGTGCAGAGGTGTTGGGTCATCAGCCGAGGATGAATCGCCCGGCTCTCCTAGGTTGGTGGAGGACGGGTTCAAGCCCGAGTCGCTCCAGTCGTTGACAATCGCATTGGCGTTGCTTGGGTCCGAACCAGTCACTGTTGCTTGGTTCTCTAAGAACGATGCCGTTCCGCCCGCATCGGGATCGATTTCCACATCAAAGGTGACCGTGAATGTGTCGCCTGGAAGCAGCAACCCAGAGTTCGGGTCAAGCATGTTTTGAGTGACATCCGTCTCCCAATTTGGGTTGAGTGTTGGCGCGGTGCCGGACACGCCGCCCGTTTGGATTTGGGTGTTCGAAACGCCCAAGTAGGCGTCTCCGAACATGTCAGCAAGATCTTGCTCGAGTTGCAAGTTGTTCAGTTGGGTTGCGCCCAAGTTTTCGACGACGATGGTCACAGGAACGGTGAAGTTGTCCGAATCGGGGATTTGAACTGGATCACCATGGTCCAATGCGATTCCGATGGCGGGGATCAGCGTGGGATCGTCGAATCCGCCAGTGTCGCCTGGATTGCCAGGGTTGCTCGTTGCCGGATTGCTGCCGGTGTCGGAGAGGTCCGTGACGGTACCGTCATAACCCGCTACCAAGGGACGCGAGTCGTAGTCGCCCGAGACCGAAACTTGGTTGCTAGAAGTGGACACCAATTGATCGATGTCGACTCGCACGGTGAATCGAACGGAGATCTGGTCGCCTGGATCCAGTGTCCCCGACGAACCGTCAAACACTTCGATCAACGTGTCTCCGTTCCATGCGGCGAGATTCGGATCGCTGTTGGCGTTGGATGCAACGATGGACGGAGGATCGACGACGGAGATGAATCCAGGGCCAAAGCGATCGTCTAGGTCTTCGGTGAGTGTGATGTTATCAAGCGACACCGTGCCGAGGTTCCGAATGACGATTTCGTAGGTGATGTCGCGGTTTCCGTCGGGGGCTCCGGTTGAGGTGACCAAGCGTTTGGCGGCACCGATTTCTGGCAATACCAAAGGAGTCACATCGTCAGTGGATCCGCTGTCGCCGAGAGAACCAGCGTTGGAAGTGTTGGCATTGATACCACTGTCCGAGAGATCGCTGGCGACGACTGGCGAACCGCCATCGAGCAGAACGGCACCGTATTCGTCCAACGCTCGGCCTGTTGCAACGGCTTGGTTCTCTGCCGTTTGAGACAATCCATCAATCGCATCGGGATCAACGACAACGTTGAAGGTGATCTCAAAGGAGTCACCCGCATCGAGTGAGGCTGTGGTCGCATTGATCATGGACGTCGAAGTGTCGGTTTCCCATCCCGCATTGATGGTTGGGAACGAACCGGTGCCGCTTGTGTTGTTGATTGCCAACGAGCCCGTTTCGATTTCAATGAAGGCGTCGCCGAACTGGTCCGCGACATCATCGTGAAGCGTCAGTTGATCCAATGTAACCGAGCCAATGTTTTCAACCGACATCGTGTAGGTCACTGTGAAATGACGCGAGACGGGGTCTTGAGTGAAACTGGTTTGCTGCTTGGCAACACCAATGTCCGCGACATAGACCTGGGTCGCATCGTCTTCTGTTCCTTGGTCGCCGGGGGCGCCCGAGTTGGTTCCGGTGACGCTGCTGCCACTATCGGATACGTCCGTCACACTGAGCGGCGTGCCCGGAACTGTCGTCACATCGGTTCCGCCCGCCGTCGATGTGTTGAAGATGGCAGATGCTGTTCCCGACGCATCGGGATCGACCGTCGCCACGAACGTGACGGTCAATGACTCACCAGCTTCGAGGAATTCAGTGGTGGCGGCGGGATCGAACATGTCCAGCGAAGTGTCGGTGGTCCACGCCCCGTTGATGACTGGTGTTCCAGCACTCGCCGTCGCTACGACGGGTGTCGACACGGAAACAAACCGACTGCCGAGCTGGTCTTGCACGTCATCAAATAGCGTCAGGTCGTCCAGTCTGACTGACCCCGTGTTTTCGACGTAGATCTCAAAAGTGACGTCCCAGAGGTCGCCATTGGCAACCACATCGAGAACATTTTTGAGTGTTTGCAAATTCGCAATTTGATCGGTGTCGCTGTCGGAGTTGTTGCCGGTTGTTGGATCAACTCCGTTGTATGCGTCGTCTGACACGCTCACATCGACAGTCAACGGATCGTTGTTCGCGTCAAGGATTTCAACGACGTCCCCGGAAATCGAGAGGTTGACCGTTTCACCGTCTTGGACAACAGGCAAAGTCCAGGTCACCGTGCCAGCAACAGCATCGATCACGCCGCCCGCGGTTGCGGTCACATTTTCGAGCACATTGGTTGGGAACTCTGCGACGACCACAACGTTCTCGCCACTGAAAGTCCCATTGTTGGTCAACGTGATGTCGTGGGTCACGCTTTCGCCCGCGACGAC
>NZ_DDGH01000089.1:41046-41512 GCF_002337565.1 Rhodopirellula sp. UBA1907
GTCACGCTTTCGCCCGCGACGACGTTGTCGTTCCCGTCATCCACGGTGATCGTATAATCAGGGTGTCCGTGATAGCCGAAGTCAGTGGTGGTGTTGTCTGTGTTCGCTGCCAAAACGACGATGGTGGTGTTGTCGGTCGTCACATCGTCGTTGTAGGTAGGGTTGTCGCCGACTTGGTCTGGCAAGTCGGTGGAGTCGACGTTGATGGTGTAGTCGCCAGCGATCAAATGGTCGAAGGTGTAGGTTCCATCCGAGGCAGTGGTGACGGTGTCGGTGTAGTCCACTGTTGAATCACCATCAACGTCGATCGACAAGGTGACATCAACACCACCGAACCCACGGTCATTGTCGCCCGCGTCAAATACGCCGCCATCTCCTGAGTAGTCGAAGTACACGCGGTCCCCGATGGACGAGTTACCTCGATAGCCGAAGTCTTGGTCACTTGGGAGATTGGCCAATCCGACGG
>NZ_DDGH01000089.1:41672-92004 GCF_002337565.1 Rhodopirellula sp. UBA1907
AGATTGGCCAATCCGACGGTGAAAGAAGATTGGTCGTCGAGCGATGCGTCTGGATCGTCAGTCTGTGTGGTTCCAGCCAACGGGGTCACGACAATTCGATAGTCCGCGCCCGGTTTTTCAGCGAATTCATAGACGCCATCCGAGTCCGTCGTGGTGACGAAGTCTTCTTCGTACGTTCCGTCGCCGTCGTGGTCCATTTGCAAAGTGACGGTGACTCCTGGTAATCCGGTTTCGCTACCAGCATCATTGGACCCGTTGTTGTTCGCGTCCCAGTAAACAACGCCACCGATTTCAAACTGTGTTTCGCCAAAGTCCTGATCGACGGAACCGGTCAAAGGCAAGGTGACGTTCAGTTCGTCCGCACTGGTGCTGGTGTAGTAGCGAGGTTGGACTTGACGAACCACGTAGTCATCGGCGGCCAGGTTTTCAAAGGTGTAGTTTCCATTGGCATCAGTGGTGGTGAATTCCAGCAGATTGGTGCCGGTGCTGTCGTACAACTCGATGCGAATGGTTTCAATGCCGGTCGTTTCGCCTGCTTGCTGGGTGCCGTCGCGGTTGTCGTCCATGTAGACCGTGCCCGCGATGGTGGCTCCACGTTCACCGAAGTTGTACTCCGTTCCCAAGTCATTCTCGACGACATCGATTCCGGATATGACATTGTCCGTGCTGTCGTCACCGTTGGATAAACTGCCGTCCGCGTGTTTGCCGTCGTTCCAAGTGGCCGGTTGCGACTGTGTGATCGTGTAGCCGGTCACGTTGGAAGGACGCAAGTTTGTGAATTCGTATCGTCCATTGCTGTCCGTTTGGACGGTGATGTCGATATCGTTCCCGCGATCGTCGGTGCCGGTCAATCGCATGGAAACCAATGCAATCCCTTCCTCGCCAGTGTCTTTCACGCCGTCGTCGTCGCGGTCGTTGTATACGAAACCCTCCAACGAATTGGGGCGAAGTTCTGCGAAATTGTTCTCGCTACCGGCGGTGTCGCTGGTGATGACGACTTCAGTGAACTGGTCGTTGCCAAGCGTTCCGCCTTGAGTACCCACTGTGTCGATCCCATCGAGGCGACCGGCGGGTTGGCTGACTTGAGTGATGGTGTAGCCCGTTGCGTTAGAAGGACGCAGGCCGGTGAACTGGTAGAAACCATTGGCATCGGTCGTCACCGTCTCATCCACCGCATTGCCCAAATCGTCAGTGCCGGTGATGCGGATGGATTGAGATTGGATGCCAATTCCATCCGAGCGATTGCCGTCGTTGTTTTGGTCTGTGAAGACATACCCCGATACAGTTGACTCGATGACTTCCCCAAAGCGATAGTCCGTTCCGGTGTCACCGCCGGCTACGTTGATGCTTTGGATCTGATCGTTGGTGCTGATGTCTCCATTGGACAACGATCCATCGGTTTCCGATCGATCGGCATAGGCTCGTCCCGACGGTGCGTTGAAAGCGGGTTGCGTTTCGGTGATCGTGTAGTCGCCTGGTCGCAGAGCATCAAACGCGTAGAGTCCGCCACCGCTTGTTACCACCACGATGGGAGTGATTGCACCGTTGTCGTCTGTGCCAGTCAATGTGACCGTTACGCCATTGATGCCGCTGTCACCAGCATCAAAGATTCCGTTGCTGTTGGCGTCGTGATAAACGATTCCAGAGAGTTCGCCTTCTTCTAGTTCGCCGAAGTTGTAGTCCGATCCACCGTTTTCGTTCGCGGTCGAAAGCACGATGGTGGTGAATGTGTCATTGGTTGAGTCGTTTCCTCCACCCGTGCCGAGCGTGTCGGTACCGTCAAGGTAAGCCTTGCCGTTGGCCGCGGTGGTTGGTTGGGTTTGCGTGATTGTGTAGGTACCAGGACGCAGATCATCGAAGAGATAAAAACCGTCCGGGTTGGCGCCGTCACCGGTTGTGAACGTCCGAGCCGTGATCGCTCGTCCCAAGTGGTCTGTCCCGGTCAATGTCACGGTGACGCCATCGATTCCATTTTCTGTTCCATCCAAGACACCATCGTTGTCGGCATCAAAGTAGACGAATCCATCGAGTGAATGCTCGCGAACATGGATGTCATCGGTGTCTACGTCGCTGTTGTCGCCGTCGGCATCGGTTTCGTTTCGCTCACCCGATTCGTTTCCATCGAGGGTTGTCGCGGAGGTGATGCGGGCTGTGTTGGTGTAGTCTTCGCCAACGATCACATCGTCGTGAATTCGAACGGTGAACTCGAAGCTCGCAGTTGCTCCCGAGGCAATGTCGCCACCGGTGTAGGTGATGGTTCCGGTCGTGTTGGTTGCGGCGAATCCAGATTCAGTGGAGGTGAAACTAACCGTTGAAATGTCATAGACGGCCGGATCCAGAATGTCTTGCAAATCAACTTCATAGGCAGCGTGCGGCCCATCGTTTTCGACTTCCAATGTGATGGTGACTTGATCCCGAGCGTTGACGTTAGCGAGATCGATTGACTTGCTGATTGTCAAGTTGGATTCGACCACCGTGACATCCACCGAGTTCGATGGTGCGGCGGCCACACCATCTCCCGAAACATCGATCGTGGCGACGTTTGAGAGCGTTGATTGAGATCCGGTGTAACCTGTTGTTCCAGGATTGTCCGTGACGACTGCGGTGACCAGAATACTGAACGAATTGTTTCCGGCGTTGTTGTCGACTGCTGTGCTGATAGAACCAAAGGTGAAAGTGACATCCTCGCCGTCGGTCGTTCCACCGGAAACGGTTGGCGCGTTGACCGTGCCGTTGAAACCGCTGGTGTCCAGCGAGTAAGAAACATATTGCAGTCCGGTCGGAAGCTGATCCACGACGGTCAAATCGGGTGACTCTCCCTCAGGCATCGTCACTTGCAAGCGATAGGTCACTTCTTCGCCGATCGTGACATTCGAACCGATGGTCTCGGTTTGGTTGGTTGATTCGAGCGCCTTTGTGAAAGCGGGAGGATTGACCACAAACGAGATCGAATCGCCACTAAGGTAATCCGCCGTGTTGTCGCTGGAGTTGGTTCCCACGCGTTCGTCGCTGGCGACGTTGTGGGTGCTCCGGTTCTGAACGTCGCCGTTCAATGACGACCAGTCGACGGTCGGATCGTTTTCGAAGTCTGCGTTGGGAGTGACTGAAGAGGCCACCGTTCCGTTGACGGTGATGGTCACGGTCCGCCCGACTTGTGACGCGAGCATGTCCCAATCTGCGCCGGTGTATTCCAGCGAATATCCGGTGCCGTCTGAACCTGTGAGTGTGAAGTCACCCGCTGACACCAAACCTGCCGTGTCAGTCACGGAAAAAGTCACACCCGTGAGCGCTGATGCGGCACCGTTCTTTGGCAACTCATCGAGGAAACCCAGGTCGAATGCGTCGAGACCACTGTCGTTGGTGAGCTCGATTGTGTAGCTCACCGCGTCTCCCGCATCGCCGGTGGTTTGTCCCGCGTTGCCGGCGATCGAAATGCTCTGGTCCAACGTGATCTCTGGTTCAACCACCGTCACATCGACCGCATCATCGGTGACATCGTTGGCGGCGTTATCGCCCCAGGTGTAAGTTGCAACATTGTCCAGTGCGGTCGCGGCCTGGTTACCAGACGTATTGAGAACGACGGCTTGGTATTCGATCGTCAGTTGACCACCATTGCCATCGCTCGTGTCACTGTCGGTGACGGTCCCCAAGTCAAAAGTGATGGTCTGGCCGTCATTCGTGATGACCGGCGTCAGTGAACCGCTGTATGTGATGCCACTGTCGCTCGTGCTGATGACATTCACAAACGCTAGCCCGGCGTCCAATTGATCCGTGATGACTGATTGCGGCACGGTGGCCTCCGGAAAGTCGATGACCAACCGATAGGTCACCAACTCACCGATCACCCCTTGGTTGGCGCCGTTGCCGCCGGAAACGATTTCGGTTCCCACCAACGTTTTGGTGATGTCCCAAGTCGTGACCACGTTCACGTCCTGCGAGTCTGCTTGGTAGTAGTCGTTGGGTTGCCCAGTGGTGTCGCTGCCGTCACGTTCGCCAGTGGGCGATCCCGATCCGGTGTCCGTTTCAAGGGATGTCCAGGTCAGCGTGGCGTCGGTCGTCAGTGTGTCATCGGGAGTGATGGTGCCATCGACCGTTCCGTCGTACTTAATCTGAACCGTTTGGCCTTCATTGAGTCGGTCAAAGGAGACACTCAGAGAGGACCCGCTTTGACTGATTGTTGGGTAACCAGCATCGCCCGAGTTGACAGCTACACCATCGATCAGAATCGTTCCAATGGATCCATAGGTGAAATTGTCCGGCAATGCCGTTGTCAGCACCACATCGAAGGCGTCCGATTGGTTGATGCCGCTATTGACGGCGAAGTTCACCGTGTACTCGACCGTGTCTCCTGCATCGACATTGGGAACATCGGATGTGATGGTTGGTTGAGTCAGCGATGGTTCGACAATACGGGCTTGTGGACGGTCGCCATTGGGAAGATCGAACTGAGTGGTGTTTCCGGATTGGACGCGGAAATCGTTGTGCCGATTGTCGCCGCTGTCATTGCTTCCTGAGCTGGTATTGTCGACTAGGGCATCGAATTCAATGACCACAAATTCTGCGTTGGCATCGGTGTCCGAGTTGGTCAAATTGCCAAGCTTGAAGTAGACGTCGGTCCCGCTTGCGTAGGCGTCGTCGTTGCCGCTGGTCGAAGTGGAAACAGCGTTGTCAGGCAACGCGAATGTGGGCGTGAAGGATGAGTTGGTGGAGTCCAAACCGGCTCCGGAAATGGTGTCCGATGAAAGGCCACCGTCGCTGATGAATGCGACGTTGGCGTTTCCGTCATTCAAGTACGTCAGTCCGGTCGGCAAAAGATCGCGAATGACAAAGTCGTCCAGGCTTCCTTGTGGGATTTCTACTTGAATTCGATAGCGAATTGTCTCGCCAATGGTGATGCGTTCGACGCCACTCTCCGACGTCGTGTGTGCTTGGTCTGTCGAAACAATGGTCTTGGTGCCATCAAAGTTTCGCGTCGCTGCATCGGCGGTTTCTGTCAAACCTGCCGCATGGTTTTGGCCGCCCTCTTTCGAGGCGTAGTGGGTAATCTCGGCGTTGTTTGTGTGTGTTTCGTTGATCGTAGTCGCATCGGACACCTCCACGTCATACAGGATCACCAGAATATTGCGTCCGTTGGTGGGATCGTCACCATCGATTGATCCCGCATCAGCACCGGATGAGTTGGGAGTTGGTCCAGGGTCGTCAATAATGATCCCATCGCCAAACAAACCTGGATTTACACCGCTGACATCTGTGAAGGTGTGATCCGCTCCCGTGCCATCAACCACCCGCATGGAGCCGCCGACAAAGGTGAATCCAGGTGGCAGTTGATCATTGACCGTGACATCGTGGGCTCCGCGATAGGATGACCCATAGTTTTCGATCACGATTGCGTAGCGAATCCGATCGCCCGCTTCCAAATTATCGATGTTGGCATTGACCGGAGTTGTTTCCAAGCCATCGCTGTTCAGAGTGCCGGTGAATGTCCCACCTGAACCCACCGAGCCGAACGTGACCGGTCCAATGTCACCAGTGATGTTGGCGTTGGCATTGTCAGTTGCGACCACGCCCTTCTGGATCTGCAACAAAGGTTGTGTCATTTCCACTTGGACAATTTCGTCCAATACGGTCGAGTCTTGTTGCGTTGTTCCTTCCGATGCGCGGACTTGGTTCGTCAAAAACAATCCATCGGCTGTAGGCAAATCGCTCGCTGTGATGGAAAGATAGAGCTCAATGTCCGACGGCAATGAGTTCGGATCGTCGTAGCTACCGAAGTCCAAAGAGAGGGCATTGGTTCCTGGGTCGACAACAATCGTTGGGGTGATGTTCGAGTTGGGACCGTTGCTGTTGTAAAACGAATCGTTGCCGCCAAATTCGATCACACCGGATCCCGGTGGAGTTGCGTCAAAAGAATTTCCTACGTCGACTGTCCAGCCGTAGGTCCCACCCGCATTGTCCGCTCCGTCCGCGTCATGGTCCGTCGCATTGAAAATGGGCAGCGGAAGAAAGTCCGTGATGACAAGGTTCTCAAAGTCAGCCGAGGCCAACGAATAGTTGATTCGATAGGTCACCACATCACCGGCGACCAAAATGACTTTGCCGGTTTCCGGATTGGTCGGAAGGCTGGTGCTTCCGTTGATCGCGTAGATCGTCTTCTCTAGCGTTCCGCCTTGGATTTGGATCGAGGCCGAGGACGTGTCCGACTCGGTGTGCAGCTCTCTTTCCATCGGTGCGAATCCATCGCCCGGGTCATCGTCTTCGGCGTTTTCTCGAACTGATCCGGATATCGTCAAGCTGGAGTTGGTGATGATGTCGCCTTGGTCAACACTTCGGTCACCAGACGGGAATGTGTCGGCGTACTCATCTTGAATGATGGTGCGGAAGCGAATCGTACCGGTTGCGGAACCTTGGTTGGTGTCACCGTCCGTCAATCCACCCTGGAGAATTCCATCGGTAGCACCATTGTCGATCAGGACTTGCGACAGATCGAAGTTCAAAGTCGTCGTGCCGTCCGACAGGCCATCCTCAGCACCATCATCGGTTCGATCGATTTTGGTTTGATCGACCACCAATGTCTCACCGCTATCGGCGTCGATGGAATCTCGAACGGTGAAGCTTCCTGTGACATTTCCGTTCATGTCGGTGATGTCAAAGGTTGCTCCGTAGCCAAAGTCAAACAACTGGCCATCTTCGAAGAGGTCCGTGATTTGTAAATCACCGAACGTGTAGTAGTCACTGATTTGGAATTCCAAGGTGTATTCCAATGTGTCGCCGGGGGTTGCTCCCACGGACCCAACATCGTTGATGACGGCAACCGACTTTTGAATTGCGATTGCTTTGTTGTCCAAGGTGTGTTCAGGGCCTGCAGGATCTGAGACTGCGGCAGACGGATCATCACGGCCGTCGGTTGGTGTCCAGGTTCCTTCTGCTCTCGCGTTGTTGATCGATCGCGAGTCTGGGGCGGACGTTGTGTCGTCCTCCCCATCGATTGGAATGACTCGATCGGAGTTCCCGTCGAACTCTGAGACATAGAAGCTGAACGTCACCACAACATCACCGGTGGAGCTGGTGCCCGTCACATCATTGTCGAGGCTCACGATCAACTCTTGCGATGTGCCGGGGCCAGACAGACTCCCCAGGTTGTCCGTGTAGGCGGCGTTGGAACCGTTGACTGTGACTGAATCAATGCCAGTGACCACGATGTTGTCAGGCAATGAATCGATGACATCGAGATCTGTGATGGTTTGCCCATCCGCGATATCCACCCGGATCTGATATTGATGCTCATAGCTCGGACCGGTGGCGGTTTCGTTTTCTGATCCGTTGAATGTCTTTTGCAGAGAAATCAGCGTGGGGTTCAAACTCGTTGTTTCGCTCCATCGACTGCTGGCACCTGAGGCACCGCTGACATCGACTTGGTCGTCGCTGAGCAGTACGGCGTCCGCATCAGGGTTGTCGACTGGATCTTCGCCAAAGCGAAACGCACTTCGAGAGCCGATGACCAGTTCTTCACCCAAGTCGGCGTTTTCGCTCACGTTGCCGGTGACTGAAATCGAAGCGGCAGGCTGCCCGGGTGCAAACGAACCAAACGGCAATTCCAAGGTCACCAATTCGTCGCCCGCTCGGCCAAACAAACGTTGTTTGGTGGCGGTGCTGGATCCGTCGTTGACAGTCAACGCAGCGGCCGCTCCGCCAATCAGATTGACGCTGTCAACGGTGATGTCACCCACATCCACTTGAGATTGGGCGCCGATAAACTCGACTAGCACATAGCCGTCGCTCATTGAGCCGGTGACGTTGACTTCGCCAGGCGAAACACTGCTGAGTGATTCCAAGGCCGCTTGTACTGTCGCCGCGTCCGCATCGAATGCGAGGTCAGATGTGGTTTGTCCACCGAAGCTAAGTGTGAACGTTCCGCCCGTCGTGGCAGGATCGATCGTGATCGCTTGCGTTTCGTTCTGAGCTATTTTGAAGAACGGATGTTCGACGACTCCGAATCCGTTGGAATCGTTCCCGAACGTGGTGACAACGGAGTTAACCGCATTGCCCAGATAGGTCGCCGACGCAAACGAGACGCCATCGTCACCGTCAGCTCCCGCAGCCGGGAAGATTAAGTCGACTGTTGGCCCGTATCCAACATCACTGCCGGTGTTCTCGAATGAAACGTTGAAATTGACGGTTTCACCCAATTGAGCATCGGTGGAACCGGCTGGCAAAGTGACTTGTGGGCCTGCCGCCAATCGATGTGAGTAGGATTGTTGGGCTTGTTCGCTGAAGGCAATTTCCGTTTCGATTTCCCCGTGGTGCCGCTCCAATTCCCAGTCAGCTTGGCGATGGCTGGCACCCGTATCGTCATCGCTGGCGGCAACATCAGCGGCGGTCAACGCAGCCAACTGCTCGACCAACTCTTCACCTTCGACTGAACCGGCAACATCGCATCCGTAGAGCAGGATATCGCCATTGATGGAGATTGCGTCGCCCCAGGCAGAGACGCTTCCCGCGTTGGCGTACAAACTGTCGGCGTCAACCCAATCACTTCCCAGTCGAAAGGCACCTTGTTCGCCGTGAGAGACCACATGAATCGCGTCAAGGTCCTGCCGATCGGCTAGCAACGCGCTGAGTTGTTCGAAGCCACTTTCCTCACCATCCAAGAGAAACACTTCAAAGAGACGGTCTTCTTCATCGCGGTTGGTGAGGTCGTCAATCAGCTCTTCATAGTCTTCGACTGCTGGGTCGATGATCACCAATTCACGACGCTGTTCGATTGACTGATCGTCGCTCGATGTTGCCGCATCGGACGATTCATTCGTTTCAAGTGAGGCCGAGTCGGCTTGCTCGGCTGATTCCGCTTGATTGGATTCCGACGGAGCTTCCATCGGAACGGCGGCATCAAACAGGATGCGTTCTTCAAGGGTTTGATAGAGGCGAATGGACTGCGTTTGAAAACGTTTCATCAGAACAACCAGCTACGTGTGACGAGTCCCAGTCGGTAAACAGGGATTCAGGTGAACTTCTGTCACAAGCTTGCCGCGCCCGGCCTCAAAGGCTGCCCAAATGTGCGAATACAGCTTCGCATTGGTGCAATCCCGAAGTTAAAATGAACAGGTTGTGCTGATTGTATGTTTCGCATTCTCACCGCTCACTTCTCACGGCTGAAAATTGTGCGATTCGTGAGACATACAACCCTCACGACCCGACCGACTGGCGAAGATGATCGTTTTGCTTGCTTCGCCCGCGAAATCGCAAGAAGGGGCGAAGGAAGTCGATACCGTGACGCGTTGCATCGCAGCAGTCGGACGAGGCCGCATTGTGATCAGCGGCTTGCAGAAGGTTTCGAGGCCAATCAGATCGTCAGAAATGTTCGGGCACAACCATGTGAGCCGTTTGGGCGTTAGCCTCGGTTGTACGTGGGAGCATTGGCGTTTGCCAACACCGTTCAAATGCCGAAAGACTCCTGCCGACCTGCTTCGATGCTGATAGTCCTGCTCACGGTTGTTGAGGCGTGAACTCAGATGAAGCGTTTCGAATTGGCGAAACATGCACTGGCGAGCCCGGCACAGGGTCACCGTACGCAGAAACTGCATGCGAAGTCACGCGAGGTGACGCTGAAGCTTCGACCATCGGCGAACTTGGTTCGTCACCGTAAATCATGCCGAGAGAGAAGTCCTTGGAGTACTGTTGCGATGGTAAATTGCACTCGCAATACCGCTGGAGATTGATGTTCTCTGAACTTAGCAGCGTGCCGGTGACTTTCTTAAGATTGACCAATGCCAAGTTGTAAGTCAGCTGGGCGGAGAGGTATTCGTACTCGGCGTTCGCGACCGTCGCTTGTGTCTCCAAAAGATCTTGCAACGCCAGTGCAGCACCATTTTGACGAGGCGGAAGCTGGGTCCAACGCAACTGAAGAGCCTCGAGTTGGCGTTGCCGAGAAGCCAGCGCTTGTGACTTTGTGGAAAGCTCTTGGAGCGAGGTGCGAAGCTCGTTGACTCCCACCGCCACTTCATAGCGAATGTTTTCCAGCGTGGTCGCGTATTGGTGCTCGATCTGGCGAAGTTCGAGTCTACGTCGTCGCAGTCGAGCCTTTGCGGCACGGTTTCCTACCGGTCGTTCGTAGACAAGCCCAATTCCGTACGAAGGTGAACCGGTATCAAATTGGCGTGAAAATGCTGCCAGCGAATCACCTTGGTCTTCCAAACCAGACAGATAGGTCTGTGTCACAAGGTTCAATACCGGCATCAACTCGTTGCGAGACATGTTGAGTCGAACGCACGCAGCTTTGTTTTGCTTGATGGCTTGCAAGACTTCGGGACGGCGTTGAAACGCAATGGCAACACTCTCGTCCAAGTTGAACTGGCTGAGTTCGAGGGTTGGCACATCCGATGGCAGAACCTCAACGTCAACCAATGTCGGTGAATTCACGAGGCTTCGAAGACGAGCTTGCGCATTTGCGACCGCGGCTTTCGCGCGGACGAGATCGGATTGTCGCGATGCGACGGCGGCGCGAGCGGCAGCGACTTGAACGTCCGCTGCATCAAGGCTACTGCGAGCTTCCAATCGATCCAGGATCTGTTTGCCACGTAGATAGAGGTTGATGCGTTGGAAATAGGCAGCTCGTTCCAAGTACAATGCCCAATAAGCGCGGGTGACTTCCAACAAATGAGATTCCGTCTGACGCCGGAATTCATCCTTGGCGGCATTCTTGTCAATCTGAGCCAGGACAATGAGACTTTTGTTGTAAACCTTCCCTCGTCCTCGCATGAGTGGCTGAGTGAATCCAAGCACTAAGCGAGCAGTTCCCTGTGGATCAGGTACAAAAAACTGTGAGTTGTTGTCTTGGAATCCAAATTGTTGAGACACGTCAAACGTTCCGCCGGAAACAGTCCGACGGCGCAGTCCGGTTCGTCCGGTCCAATTGTGATCGTTGAATCGAGTCGCACCGGCACCTGCGGTCAAGGAATTGCCAATCGGTTCGCTCACGTCATCCCAACGGGTATCCATGAAGTGATTCCAGTCAAACGCCGAGCTCGCTTCAATGACCGCTGTTTCGCGAATCAGGGGTAGCTCACTGAATACTTTGATCTGCTCTGAATGCTGCAACGCTTCGACGATGGTTTGTTCCAGCGTGATGGCCTGCGGCAGATCTTGATCTTGCAAGGCGGACCCAACGTGTGGTGTCCACCATCCGTGATCAAAGGCAAATGTTTCAGGTATAGGAGCGTCCAACGATACGCCTCTCGCGACCGCTTGCAGATCGTCGAAACTTGCGGCCGGGGATTGCGACCAGCCGTAGCGCCCGGCTCCGGTGAGCACGATGGCAGCAATGAAGGCGAGAAAAAATTTGGATAGCGACTGAGTATGAGAAATAGATCGTCGGTTCATCGTCATGGGAGTCATCGAGTCGCAGTTGGGAGGCAGCGGGCTCACGACACATCCTTGAGTAGAGAAGGGGACGAAAACGGGCAAAGGCCGAGTCGTAGAATTGGGCATCCTTGGCAATGACATTCAACTTCACTCAGTATCGAAACAACTTCTTGCTCAGGAAAGAGAATGTCGTATGGGTGTACAGAAGGTCCCAACCGAAACAGTCGGTTTGAAAATCCGACTATTTCATGTTCATCTTGAGTGGGTGAATCCACTAGTTCGCGGCTTCATAGAACCACCAATCGCGGAGCGTCATCGCGATGGGTTGCTTCGGCATTTGGATGCGGCATACCGCAACTTGGCCAGGCGCTAATTGCGGTTTGGCGGAATCAACCGAGTCTAGAGCGAGTGTCGCTGTCAATTTGAGTTGAGGGTTCACCCAGCGCGGTCCGCCGGACTCATCACCGGCATAAACTGGAAGCGGTCCGCCCACGGAAGCAGCAAGCTCAGTGAACTCGACCCGATCGCTTGCTTGCATTGAGTCGAGTTGCAAAGCGATGTCCATTGGATGACTGGGTTGGCCTTCAACCCACAGCCTCGCCCGATGGACCGAGTTTGTTTCCCAGTGCAACGATTGGTCAGCGGGTAGCAACGCGACAATATGGGCGGATTCATTGTCGCCCATCGTGCAAACGGCTTCGCCGCGACGTAGGAAGCGACCTTCCAAGTCATCAAGGTTGCCTTCGACGATCTGTCCAGCTTGCGGTGCGACGATCAACAGCGAATCCAGTTGCTGACGAACGGAATCGAGGCGGCGTCGAAGAGATTGTTCATTCGCCGTTTCTGCTTGGAAACCTGCGATGTCGCCACGGCTATGAAGACGACGAAGGTGGCTTGCGGATAACCGGAGGTTGGATTGGACAATTGCCAATTCCGATTCCAGTTCAGGGCTGGTCAGTTGGCATAACGGGTCACCTTTTTGAACCTGATCACCAACGCGTACCATGACCTCCGCAACAAATCCAGATTCAGCACACCGAATCGACTGCGTGTCTGCCAATCGTATGCTGGTGGGAAGTTGCTTGGAACGGGCAATTGGAACGAACAAAGCGAATATCCCCAATCCAACTACTCCTGCGACCATGGCCGCCACGCGTTTGGTGCTGAGATGCATGGCGATTCCTTTCGTTGGATCCATCAAGTGGCTCAGTAGTAGTGAAAGATGTTTTTGTGCCCAACCGAAGGCGACCGCGAAAACTAGAAGGAGTCCCCATCCCGAAAACATGGTGGAAGCTGCAATCAGCAAGGTGACAGTGATGAATACCCTCCACAATCCGGACAGGATGCCGTGCCCAATGATCCATCCTTTCGGGTTGGCGATTTGGTTGGGACCGATTGCCTTTCCCGTCAAAACTCTCCCTAGGATGGCTCGCGCCGCGCGGGATCCTTGGGTGGCCAAGTTTGGGATTTCCAGTCCATCAGCCATCGCGTAGTAGCCGTCAAAGCGCATCAACGGGTTCAGGTTGAATGCGAAGCTGGTGATTGCAGCTGCAACCATCACGTCGACGCATTGCAATCGAAGCAATGGATCGTTCGTGGATGCAAAGACGATCATCGCGACGGAAGCGATCATCAATTCGAAGAACACTCCAGCCAACGAAACCGCAATGCGTTTCCACTTCGATGTCAAAAGTGAAACCGACGATACATCCACGTAAGGCATTGGAACAAAGAGAATCATCACGATTCCGCAACCGCGGACGGCGCATCCGAACAAGCGACACGCCAGCGCATGACCGAATTCGTGAAGGACTTTCAAACCAGCAAAGGTGAACATCAAGGACAACAGGCGATCACTCACAACGGCTTGGCGAACGGTTCGTTCCAATGCGTCCAAATGACCCGCGAATAGCGTTGCGCCGGTGAAAAGACAGAGTGCCGATGCGATCGCGAGTAGCACCAGGATCGGTTGTGAAAGCCGCTGCGTGATTGCGGCGATGTAGCGATCAGGATTCCCAAAGCGAAAACGTTGAAACAATGTTCCGACAGTGAGCGAACGGCGATTGAGATCCAACTTGTTTTGTGATTCTGACTCACCGTGTTGGCCCTGCCGCGTCCGGCTGTGCAGCAACCCGGTATCCACCAACCAGCCCAATAGCCCGAGGGCTTCATCGTCGCTGAGAGCCTCTGGTCCGAAGCGTTGAGCGACGACCGCCACCGCTTGCTCCACCGTTCGTCTGCCGTTCATTGCGGTTGCGAAGGAGTATTCTGATTCACCCAAACGATGGTTCCGACCGCTCGCTGGATCATCAATCACATAACACGGGCAGCCGCGATAGAAGTGTCGGACAACAGTCAGGTCTGAACGCAATTCTGGCGAGATCGACATGAGGTCGACTGTTTGCGCGTCAAACTCTGTCGGCGATGGATTGCCAGAGAAGGATGGTTCGGTGGTTGAATTGAATGCTTGGGACATCGTTCACCACCATCTTGCAATGCGATCAAATGGGCGATGGAAAAGAACCCAGCCCAGCGACTTGGTGCCCGCATCGACCTTGGCCACGCCATTCATTCCTGGTCGCAAACGACCATTGCGATTGTCAATCGTGCAATGCACGACGAATCCATGTTGTTGATTGACTGCGGTGGCCTGAGGCATGATTCGATCAATGGTTCCCGTGATGGACGACCCGCCCAGTCCATCAATATCCAGATCGACTTGCATGCCAGTTTGAATATGGTGAATGTCAGGACCGGGAATCAAAGCAGCAGCCCGCAATTGTTCCAGCGGTGCGATCTCAAAGATCACATCGCCTTGATGGACCGGAACGTTTTGCCGATCTTCCAGGGGAGCCTGCAAGACAATGCCAGCCTTGGAAACATTCAACTCTGTGCGTGCGAGCCGTTGGTTGAAAAGAGACAATTTGGCGTCGATTTGCTCGATCTGCAGGCCTGCCGCGACCGCTTCGGCGGCTCGGTGAGCGATCCACTCCTGGTCTTGGCTTTTGGCGAGCTCTAAACGCTTGGCGTTCAGTTCGTCGATTTGCAACAGCAGTTCGCGATCTTCCATCCTCGCCAAGCATTGAGCAGGGACCACTTCGTCTCCGGCGACGACGTTCATCTCTCGAAGCAATCCATCAAATGGTGCAACGTGGAAGTTGCGAGTCGTCGGTTGGACTTCAAAATCAGAGGTGACGTTGTGAGTCACCGGAACGAACATTGCCGCCACTGCCGTGACCGACACGATCAAAACCGCAAGTTTTCGACTGGGAGTCAGGCCACTGATTCGCTGTCGAAGCTGTTCCCAGCGTCCACCCTCGGCTCGCTGGTTTTGAGACAACACGGACGTGATTGGTCCTCGGATCGCTGACGCAAACTCAGTCAAGCCATCGTGAGAAACAAGTGTTCCCACCCGACCAACGATCAGGATGCATCCCAGCGGTTCTGATTGAGAGTCGAAGAGAGGGATTGCCAGGACGTCGCCCTGATTCTCACTCAATTGTTGCTGTGCATACCCAACGATGCTCTCGGTTGGTTGCGCGAGAACAGCAGAAGCAATTCTGATTTGATCGGAATCTGCACACTCGACCGCAACTTGACAATACAGCCGTGCCAGGTCGGATTCCTGGTCGATCGCTGGCGTATCGGTGACCGCCAAGACTCGATTGGGACGATCCGTTTCAGCTTGGATGTAAACCACACGCTGCGCTGAAAGATGGCGACGCAGGTGATCAGTCACGAGGTGGCATGCCGAAACGAACGATTCACATCGAGAAAGATCCTCAAGCACCTCGATCAACCAAGCAGCAGATTGAAGTTTCGCGTTGGCTACGGCGATGCGCTGACGTAGTTCGAGGTCTGATCCCGATGGGATTTCGGCGGAATGAACTCGCTGTGTTGGACGAATCTTGACCGGTGTCGGCGCGTCGTTTGAACTAGCGGGCATAGTACGCCTCCAGATCGCGGTGAGAAGCCGAAACAGAAATTCGCGGTGCAGTCAACGCGGAGGGAGCATTCGAAAGCGGTGGATTGAGCGATGGAGAAGTGCGTGCACTAGATCGCGTCACCACTGGTTGCAGTGAAAGCAGTCGCACTCGGCGGCCCGCCCGCCACTGACGCGAGTCGTTGTTGAGCATCACATCGACGCTGACCAAACCACTGTCCGCTTCTGTGACTGCGGAGATGTGTTCGACTTCTCCCACCACCGGGGATCGGCGTGCACTATCGAATTCCAACGCAACGCTTTGTCCAACAGTCAGAGAGGACGCGGCATCAGTGTCTAGGAAGAATGTGCAGCGCAAACGATCCAGTTGCACCAAAGTCATCAGGTGCGGGGTGGCTGTTGAGACGTATTCGCCTGGATGAGCAATCACATCCACCACGACGCCCGACAATGGCGTGCGAACCAATCTTCGTTCGAGTCGCGTGTTGGCTTCTTCCAAACGCAATTGTTTTTGAGCCGAGTCGTTCTCCGCTGACTGCAAGGCAATTTCCTGCGTTGCAACTTTGAGGTCCGCTTCCCGCAGTTCTTCAGGACTGGTTGCACCGGAATCGTACAGCCTCCGCACGTTCTTCGCGTGAGTTCGGTAGCTCTCCAGCTCAATCCGCAATTGTTCGATTTGCGAATTGTCTTTGGCGTCACACTCGGCTAGTCGTTGCCCGATCCGATGCAGGTCGTCGTCCAGTCGAATCAAGACTTGTCCAGCGCGGACCTCATCACCTTTCTTGACCAGGACTTCTTCAATCCGTCCCGACTCTTTCGCAGCCAACTCAATCCGATGAACGGGCTGGGTGAAAGAGATCCAATCTTCGCCCTGACTTGTTTGGCTTAATAATCCCAGTATCAACAGTAAGACAGCGACTCGGGTAGAGAGAGTAAATGAAACTTGGACGGGATGATAAGCGAGTGCGTTTTGGGATTGCATTATGCCACCTCGTTTTGAATTCGGTTGATCCACTGATCGCGAGCGACCAGTTGCAATCGTTGAACATGGCCGTGGTGTTCTAGTTGTCGTTGCAGTTTTTGAATGGCTCTGTCGATGCTGGGAATAGGAGTGCCGTTCGGACTGTCCAACCGAGCGAGTTTGCTTTGTATGCGGCGGGCCAAAACGAAAGAAGCTGCATGGCTCTCAAGTACCATGTCGTGCAAACTGGCAAGTTGTTGGACACTACCAGGCTGGCCTTGGCGAGCAACACGTCCGGCAAGTTGTCGATCAACACGCATTGAGTCGTGGTGTTGTGTTGAGATCAAATGCAGCCCGCCCCGCTGAAGCACCTCAGGAGCAACCTTTATGTCGGTTCCACGGCCTGCAATGCTGGTTGTTACTGTGATTCGGTTCGGGCGACCGGCCTGACCAACTAATTCGGCCTCGTCCTCATCTTGCATGCCGTGCAAAATGCGAACCGATGGGTTTTGAATCCGAATCAATTTTCCCATGCGATCCGCTTCTTCAATGGAACGCGTCGCCACAATCACTGCCCGTCCATCGCTTGCTATGCGGATGGCTTCCGAACTGGCGAATCGTTCCTTCGTCTCGATGCTCGAAAAGTAAAGCGATGGAAGTCGTTGACGCAAGGACGGACGGTGAGTGGGAAACATTTGGACTTTGAGTCCAAAGAAGGTTTGGAAATCCTTCTCATTTCCCGTCGCTGTTCCCGTCAGCCCACACAGTAGGTCGTACTTTTGAAGGAATCGTTGCCGGGTGATTTGAGCGGCGGTGGAGGATTCACAGGTAGGCTGCAGGCCTTCCTTGATCTCGATTGCCTGATGCAGACCACCTCGCCAAGTTCGTTCTGGATGGATCCGACCCGTGTGAACGTCAATGATTGCTACTTTGCCCTCGGAGACGACATAGTCAACATTGCGAGCATAGCGATGACGAGCCATGACAGCTTGAGAAACATATTGGGGCCACGGTCGCCGAAGCGGACTGTTTGCCACTCGTTTGTGCTGCTCTCGAATTCGATTGTCTGCCTCAACCGAAAAAACGCAGCGTGATTGATTCAACTGAAAGTCGCGTCCAGCTTCAAACTCGGTTGCTAGAGAGTTCGCCTCTCGCAATGCTTCTTCGTCCAATGAAGTTGCTCCCGCCGAACTACCCAGCACCAACGGCGTGCCGGCTTCGTCAATCATCACGCTGTCTGCCTCATCAATGATCGCCACACCTCTTCTGATCTGAATCGGCCGCGACTCAAGGCTGGGCAATCCATTCAACGTGTCTAAGAATCGGCGTCCGGCCGGAACGCTACCTTGGCTCGTCAGGTTGACTTGATCTCGCAAGTAGTCGAAGCCGAATTCGCATCCCGATCCGTAGGTGATGTCAGAGCAGTAAGCGACGCGTTTCTCGTCGGCTGATTGCTCACTGTGCAAGCAGGACACTGTCAGTCCGAGACAACGGAAAACGGCACGCAATTGTTCGTAGTCTCGGCGGCTGAGATATTCGTTCGTTGTTGCAACGTGTACGCCGACGCTGTCGTTTGCCAACAACGCAGCGGCAAGTCCGGTGATGAAGGTTTTGCCTTCTCCTGTTTGAACCTCCGCAATTCGACCCTGCGTCAGCGCGATCGCTGCTTCGATCTGCACCGGATACAAACGGATTCCAAGCACATCGTGAAAAACATCAACAACGGAATCGACCTTGGTCCGGTCGATTGCCTGAAGGCATGGCGATGGATTCCGTAGGAATGATTGAAATAGCATCCCGAAGTTGAACCAGAAAGACGCGCGGAAGGACAGGTTCTGTCACCTTCGTCCATACGAGTCGCTTTGGTTGACGTCAGAGAAACACGTTTCGCAAAATGGAAGACTGATTGGGCGAGTAGTGCATGCAAAGCGGAGAATCCGGTCGATCGGAATGCGAATTTTGAAGTGCTTTCGCGGTCAGTTTCGAACTTCGTTGACGGGTGTGCGAGAACACGCAATCCCACAATGTTTCCTGTTTTTCGAAGCCAACTCAGACGGGGGCGCGGTGCCATCAAAGGCGCAGCGGGAAGGAGGTGGGCTCCGTTGAAAATCGATCGACGGAAACGCGTTTGGCGAACGCGATGATGTGACATGATCCTGGCGGGATTGGCCCAGTTCAAAATGCCCGTGATGTTTTTGGTAATGAAGTGAGATGGCGCATGACTTGGTTGGGTCGAGGCGCTAATGTTGATGTGGGCTGATTCGAATCATCGGCGCGGGAGTTGCTGTTCCAGTGAAACACCCGGCCGAATCGCAACATGCTTTTTGGGTAGTTGCAAGGTTTGCAGAGTGTTCGGCCATCGCTCGGGGCTTCCGTTGATTTCGATTCGGCGGGGCAATCACATCGAAAAGGAACTGGATAGATGAAAGCGGTTTGCTGGCACGGTCGGAACGACATTCGCGTGGACAACGTCGACGACCCAAAAATACTGGACCCTCGCGACGCGATCATTCGCGTGACGGCCTCGGGAATTTGTGGGTCGGATTTGCATTTGATGGCCGGTGCTGCTCCTGCGATGGAAGCCGGCGATATCATCGGTCATGAACCCATGGGCGAAGTCGTCGAGGTTGGCAATGCGGTGAGCGATCTAAGCGTTGGCGATCGAGTGGTGGTGCCGTTCACAATTTCTTGCGGTGAATGTTTCTTTTGTCAAAGCACGTTGTATTCGTTGTGCGATGAGTCCAATCGCAATGCGGAACAGGCCGAGAAGATCATGGGGCATTCGCCCGCCGGTTTGTTTGGCTACACGCACATGCTCGGTGGATATGCGGGAGGGCAAGCGGAGTACTTGCGAGTTCCTTACGCGGACGTGGGACCGATCAAAGTGCCCGATGGACTGCCGGATGAACAAGTCGTGTTCTTGTCGGACATCTTTCCAACCGGCTACATGGCTGCCGAGAACTGCGACATCCAATCCACCGACACGGTCGCGGTTTGGGGCTGTGGTCCTGTTGGACAATTCGCCATTCAGAGTGCTTGGATGCTGGGTGCAAAACGAGTCATCGCGATCGACAATGTGCCTGAGCGATTGGAAATGGCTCGATCGGTATCCAAGGCGGAAGTCATCGACTACGAAAACTCGGATGTGTACGAGACTTTGCAGGAGTGGACGAAGGGTCTCGGACCGGATTGCTGCATCGATGCGGTCGGGGCAGAGAATCACGCCGCGGGCAACCTACAGTCCGCGCTGGACGATGCCAAGACAGCGCTGCATCTCGGATCGGATCGACCGCACGTGCTGAACGAGATCTTCAAGTGCTGCCGCAAAGGCGGCCGAGTGTCCGTGCCCGGTGTTTACTTCAGCAGCGTGAGCCTGCAGTGGGGAACCGCCATGAACAAAGCGTTGCAGATTCGTTTGGGCCAGACTCACATGCAGCGTTATCTCACGCCCCTGATGGAAAAGATCACCGGTGGTGAGATCGATCCATCGTTCGTGATCACCCACGTCGAGCCACTCGACAAAGCCCCGGAAGCCTACAACAAGTTCCGAGACAAAGAAGACGGCTGCATCAAAGTCATCTTGAAGCCATAAAGATGCAGGCATTTCGATAAGGTCCCTGCTCACCCGACACCGAGGTGTGAAATCAATGACGCATCGACTATTGTGCCTTCAACGTTCAGAAATGGCGAATGTTTTGGGCCGATATGTTGCGTTTAAGTTGCCAGGGTATTCATGAAGAAAGAACTGTCGTTCCTCTGTATTCAGAGTTTGTTGTTGCTTGCCGTCGGATGTGCCCCGTCTGGATCTGATCTTGAAACATCACAATCTCCGTCCGTAGTCACCGATCAAACCGGGAATGTTGAAGACGCAGTTGCTTGCATTTTTCGACAGCGAATCGAAACGATTCAAGGTGACGTCACAGCAGGAACCGCCTTTGCAGCCAAGCTGCCACAGTCCAATCGCAAGGTGATCGTCACTGCAATTCATTTGCTGGGTCCGGCAGGTGGATTGTCGTCGCAAGTGTCGGCGACAGAGATTTCGAACGTCGTGGAAACGATCTCGATTTTTCGAATTGCAGGTGACGAACAAGAACAAAGTTTTCCGGCGATTCCATATCAACTTGCAGGTGCTGCTCCATTCCCCGAGAGTTCAACGAATGGCGACGTGCTCGTCTTTGCTGTTCCAGATGAAACGGCTTTGGACGCAATTCAGTTTTCTACGGCGGCTCTTCAGCCTGGTGATCCGGTATGGTTGGCGGCGCACGTGATTGGCGGGGCGCCCGAGGGTCGGTTTCTTCATCAAGGACGATTCCTTGGAATCGAAGACGACGGCTATTTCAAAATGGAGTTTTTGAACGCGCAATTGGATTTGCGAGCAACCAGCGGTGCACCAATCGTCGATGAGAGCGGGCATGTCGTGGCTGTGAATCTGGCTGGAATGCAGGTGGAAGGTGCTCTTTGGGGATATGGCAACCCTGTCACGCGATTTGTGCCTGGACTGGAAGAGGCCATGCCAGATGAATGATCTTGTGTACCATCCGAGTCAGTCAATTCACTCGCTTTCTAGGATTTTGCCCATGTTTCGGTTCACGCTGGTTGCCTTCCTTGTGGTTTTTGGCACCGCCTGCAGCGGCGACGAACCAGTTGTGTCGAAGCGAGAGAAGCTTGCTGGGCGTGTTGCAAGTCTCGTCGTCGATGGTTGGCGACGCGACGTCGAAGTGGCAACTCAAAATGTGATTGAGTCTGATCTGCCCGAGGCGGTGCGAAAGCGATTGGAGTCCAGTGAGGCTGAATTCAAGGGCAGCTTCGATTGGAAGCAGATTGAAACCTATGTCGCAGATGAATATTCAACAAAATTTGACAACGTAGAGCTCGGGGAGATTCATGCGTTCTATTCGTCCGCAACAGGTAGCAAATTCCTTGCGGAACAAACTGATCTGAAAAACAAGGTCCTACGCCGGGTAGCACTTGCGAAGCTCGAGTTGCCGTTGATTCTGCGAACAAAATCCAATGTTACCAATGTCGTCGACGGCGCCACGGGGCCTTTGAAAAAATTGCTGGAAGACGCTATTCAGTCCCCACCAATTTCGCCAGAACACTTGGTTGGAACATGGTATACAGACGATATGGATGAGCAAGGTAACGGATACCGGGGCTGGCACAAGAAAAGTCTGTCGGGATCCAACGCGTTGCATGGCGTGCAGATCAACCATGCATCCAAAGAATTCATGAGTTTCAGCGATGAGGGCGTTTGGGTCCTCCAAGGGAAGTTGTTGGCGGAAACGAACTTCAACTATGCAGAAGAGAGTCAGCTGATTGTTATCGAATCGGTCACCGCGGATGAGTTGAAGTATCGGTTCGTAGAGTTGAATGCTGAGCCATCAGAATGGCCGTTGATCGTTGACACGAAGAAAGAGATCACGCTTCCCGAGAAGCCGACCGGTTACAAGGACCCATTCGAGTGAACTAGCGGCAACAGTTGAAATGTCTTTCAAGAGGAATTGTCGTTTTCGTCCTTAGGCGTGCCTTCAATTCGGCTCTGGCTTGAGGCCATGTTTCTTCGCGAATTCGATCAAGCCTGGGGTCAATGAAGCGGTTGTTCCTGAAAGTATGTCAACCCAGTCCTCGATCGGATCCATCGCGTCTTCGAGTTCACTTCGAGTTTCGTAGTCACCTCGCTTTGTTCGGTTGACGATGTTGTCGTAGTAGCGTTTCGATTTCCTTGCCAACTGATTGGCCTCTTTGATCTCCGGGGCAGTCGCTGCTTCCACCAAGTGTTCGTGGATGAGTTCGATTGGGAGTAAATACTCGAACTCGTTGTCGGCGTTTTCACGATTTTCACTGTCATCGCAGCGAGCATGGATTTTCAAAAATGTCACTGGTTCATTCGTGCCTTGCAACACCAGGGAACCGGCAAAGAGCATTGTCAGTTCTCCGAATGAGCGAAACAGATACCAGCGATCCGAACGCTGGATTGCTAAGAAAGAACGTACATTGTGAGTCTGCTCTTCCTCATGGTTGATGTTCTCTGTTGTGAGCACCGTGAACACAACGCGTTTGTCATCAACCACTCGTGTTTCCAATAGCTTGATGCTTCGGATGCAAACAAGGTCTCGGAGTGTGAAATGGAACAGCAATCCTCCGCGATAGTTTTCGTCTTCTCCAAACGACCCCGTTTTCAATAAAAAAGAATCGATGGCGTATCGTTCGATGGCAATGCCTGGGAGCAACAAGGGACGAATGGCAGGGTCGACCAACAGCATTGCTGCCTGATCGTCCCCGGCATTGGAGGCGGCAATCATCGCTTTCAGGGCTGCCTCGGCAGAGTCCGCCCCGTCCAGCAATTCGACCACGTCCGCAGGAGCAGTAGGCTCATCCGCCGATGAATTTATGGTTTCACTGATCGGACTCGAGAGAGCGAATACGAGCAGGCTGAAGTGAAAGAAATGCGATCGCATGTTCTGTGTGCCCCAATTGGAAAGAAGATGCACTGAGTCGCATGGGGCGTTCACACCATGGTCATCACGGCATCGAATCACTTGCTCCGCGTCGAACGCGGAGCCACTTCGGTTCGTCTGTGCGAATGTAGGACGTGACGCCGAGACCAAAAAGGTATCTCATAAATACACCCGGCGGGGTTCGAACCCACAACCTTCGGCTTCGGAGGCCGACGCGCTATCCAATTGTGCCACGGGTGCGTGTGGATGAGCGAGGCTCATTCACAAAGTCAATTGTGACGGATCGAGTAAGGTTGGAATAGATGACTGGCGTGGGCTATCGCAGAGCACGCAAGTTATGCGTCAGGTTTGATGGCGGCGGTGCTTCGGATGGTCAACCAGCGCGATGCGGATGTCGCAAACGTTCGTGCCAGTGGGGCCGGTGAGGAGCAGCCCGCCGACTTGGCGAAGGAAACTGTGCGAGTCGTTGCGTCGCAAGGCGTCGTGGACGTCGAGTCCGAGCTCAACGATTCGCCGGTGGACGCTGCCGTCGATCATCCCGCCCGCGGCGTCGCTGGGGCCGTCTTCGCCGTCCGTGCCGCCGGACAGAATGGCGAGTCGTGACCATTGATCGTCGGGCAGATTCAGTTCCAGCAGTCGAGCGTAGGCGGCCAGGACGAGTTGTCCGTTGCGGCCTCCGACGCCTCGGATCGATGCGTCCGCGAGTGAGACGGTTGGTTCGCCGCCGCTTAAGAACGCGTCTTGTCGATGCACGGTCGGGTCGGCTTGCAGCATCGTGAGTGTTAGGTCCGCCAGATGCCTGCCGACGGTTTCCGCATCGCCTTCGGATTGGCGATGGCAATGCATTACGTGGTTGTAGCCCAGGGCTTCCGCGGTGATTCCGGCTGCGTCGACGGCGACCGCGTTGTTGCCAAGCACAAACGTGGAATGTTCGGAAGCGTCGATCGAGGGTGCGGGGTGTTCGGCCGCTCTTTGTAGGTGTTCACGAACGACCGCGGGCAGTTGGTGGTCGGGATCGAATTGATCCAAAACAGCCAACGCATCCGTCGCCGTGGAAGTGTCTGGGACGGTTGGTCCAGAGGCGATCAGGTCGAGTGGATCGCCGAGGACATCCGAGAGCACGAGGGTGAGAAATTGGCCGGCCTGGTTGGCTCGTAGGAGTCCACCGCCTTTGACCTCGCTGAGGTGTTTGCGGACCGTGTTGAGAGCCACGATGTCGGCGCCGTGCGAGCTGAGCCAACGTGTCACGGTCAGTTTGTCGTCCAGCGAAATGCCGGGCGATGGTCGGCATAAGAGTGCACTGCCGCCGCCGGAGATCAGGCCGATCACTAGGTCACGAGGACCAGCGTCGGCGACCAATTGGAGGATGCGATCGGTGCCTTGAATGGCGGCAACGGTGGGCTCGTTGATTCCTGCCGGTCGGGCTTCTTGAATCGTAATGCCCGGCAGATCGCGGTGGCATCCTTCGGGCACATTGACATGGCCGATGACGGGAAAGTCTTCGCCGTTTGCGCTGGTCAGGTTGGTCCGGATGACTTCCGACAACCCCGCAGCCATCGCCGCGGATGCTTTGCCAGCACCGACGACGACAATGCGATCAAAGGAGTCTTTGCGGATCGCGTGGTCGGCGATCAGCATTGCGGTCTCATCAAAAGAGACCGAGTCGATGATCAGCCGGTCTCCCAGGACCGCTTCGACGCCGTGAGAGAACATGGCTTGGGCGTCGCTTAACAGCGTTCCTGGAGCCATGGAAGTCACGCGGTGCCGTTGGGATCGAAGTAGGTCGGCTCGTTGCCTTCTTTCCACTTGATGTTGCAACCGATCGAAGGACGTTGTTCGGCCTTGGGCGAACGACCCGCAATGGTTTCGTCCAGTGCCGCTCGCAAGTCTTCGCCGGTGAGGGGCAAGTCGGACTTGGGACGGCTGGAATCGAGCTGGCCGCGGTACGTCAGTTTGTGATCGGCATCGAACAAGAAGAAGTCTGGCGTGCATGCGGCTCCGTATGCGATGGCGACCGATTGGTCTTCGTCCAAGGCGTAAGGGAACGCGTAGCCGCGAGATTCCTTTTCGGCTTTCATCGCGTCGAAGTCATCATCGGGGTACTTCACGATGTCGTTGCTGTTGATGCCAACGACGCCAACACCATGTTGCATGTACTCGTCGGTCAATAACTTGAGTTGTTCGGCAACGTGTTTGACATAGGGGCAGTGATTGCAGAGGAAGATCACGAGCAAAGCTTTGTGATCTTTGAAGTCGGCCAACGAGACCGTTCCGCCATCGGTTTCTGGCAGTGAGAAGTCGGGTGCGGCGGTGCCCAGTGGCATCATTGTCGAAGCGGTGCGAACCATGGAGAGTCCTTGGGGCTGAGGGGGTGGATTAGCGATTAGCGATTAGCGATTAGCTAGGAGCTACTTGGTTTGCTTTTTGATTTCGTCGAGCAAGCGGCCGGGGCTGCCCATGGCGTGGTAGCCACCGTCCACGTGCAGGATTTCACCACTGATTCCGGAGCTGGCGTCGGACAGCAGGAACGCACCCGATTTCCCGACTTCTTCGTGGGTCACGTTGCGTCCCATGGGGGCCATGTGTTCGTACATCGTCAGCATCTCTTCGACGCCAGCGGCTCGTCCGGCCAGCGTGCGGATCGGGCCGGCCGACAGAGCGTTGACGCGGACACCGCGGGCACCCATGTCAAAGGCCAAATAACGCATCGAGGCGTCCAAAGCGGCTTTGCAAACGCCCATGACGTTGTAGCCGGGGACGCATTTTTCGCCGCCGTAGTAGGTCATTGTCAGGACGGAGCCGCCCGGGTTCATGATGGGTTCGGCGGCTGCGGTGACGGCCAGCAAGGAGAAAACGCTGGATTCCATCGCCAATTTGAACCCCGCTCGCGACGTGTGCATCGTTTCACGGCCCAGGTCGTCCCGGTCAGCGAAGGCGATCGAATGCAGCAAAAAGTCGATTTTCCCGAAGGTTTTCTCGGTGTGTTCGAAAATGGTGCGGATGTCGTCGTCGTTATTCGCGTCCATGGGTAGCAGGAATTCTGCGCCATCTTCTGGATCTGTCAATTTGGCAACTCGACGACGATTGCGTTGTTTTTCGTCGTCAGCACGGTCGGGAAGGTGTGTGAAACCGCATTTACCACCCTGCTTCAGAATTTCCTGAGCGATCGCCCACGCGATCGAATGGTCATTGGCGACTCCAATGATCAGTCCCTTTTTTCCTTCAAATTGCATCTTCAACCTTTTCGGCTTAGTTCTATTTGATTGTCCAGCGGTGAACATCATCGCGGCGGTTTCCAAGACCGACAAGCCGACGTTCTTCTCTGGGCACCAAAGCGTGATTGGTTACTCATCTCTTAATGTTGTCAAAGCAAATTCAACCATGGATCGGTCACAGTCTGTTTTGCCTCCGCACGCTACCTCCTCAGCTTCGGAGGCATCGATGACCCACGGCAACGCTCTGACGTCATTCATGCCGGTTCTGCTGGGGTTGGTCGGAAGTCAAGCATCGATTCGCGGCGGCGTGGTCAGCCAGATCCAGGATCGTTGGCAGCCGACATTTTGGACCGGAGATCGTTGGGGGCAAGCGGAGTCACTGGCCAGCCAAGCGGTCGCGGACGATCAATTCGTCACCGCGGACGGTTTCGCGGGGTTGAGTGTCTCCGTCACGCCGGGCGCTGACATGGCCACTTCAGCGACGAGAGGATCGGGTTCGGGTGTCACCGGGGCGGTGACGGGAGATCTGGGGTCTGGACAAGACATTTTGCCGGGAGTTGGCAGCGACGCGATTGTGTTGTCGATCGATGGCAAACCTGCTGACTCGGACACATTGAAGATGTTGGCGACCGCGTTGGGCCGATTTCTGTGGCTGCAACGCAATCATCAGAACGACGCCCGGCGTTTGTGGCAAACTTCCAAAATGTTGCAGCACGCCGCCGTTTGGCAGCAGCTCGACAGCGACGAAAAGCTTTTGGCGTCGATGGCCGATTGTGCCTGTGAAGTTTTGAACTGCGAACGCGCCACGATCTTTCTGTGGGACAAACGCACGAAGAAGTTGATTGGCCGGCCCGCGATTGGAATTGAGGGCGGTGTTCTTGAGGTGGAGGACAATGCGGGAATCGTTGGCGAAGCGTTGCACAGCGGCAGCCCGCGATGGTGGTCTGCCGGAGGCACCGATGAAGGCCGCGTCAATCGACGCATCGATCAAGCTCAAAACTTTACGACGCGATCCTTGTTGGCCGTGCCGATGGTCAACTCTCGCGATCAAGTGATCGGCGTCTTCGAAGGCATCAACGCTCGGCCCGGCGATCATCGCAACGAGAGTTTTGATGCCGCTGATGTGCGCACGCTGACCGAGTTGGCGATGCATGCCTCGATCGCGATTGATTCTTACCGGACGCGAACGGATTTGACCGAGACCCGTGATCGGTTGGTCGAGCAAGCGGCCCAGTCCAAACCGTTGATTGGCAATCATCATTCCATCCAAGAAATCCGCCGCAACGCCACGAAGGTGGCTCCGACAGATCTCAGTGTTCTGGTGCTGGGCAGCAACGGAACGGGCAAAGAGGTTTTAGCTCAACACATTCACTATCAAAGCGAACGTCGCAACGGCCCGTTTGTCGCGGTCAACTGCGCCGCGTTGGTCGAGACATTGCTGGAAAGCGAGTTGTTCGGCCACGAGAA
Organism: Rhodopirellula sp. UBA1907; assembly: GCF_002337565.1. Taxonomy (NCBI): domain Bacteria; kingdom Pseudomonadati; phylum Planctomycetota; class Planctomycetia; order Pirellulales; family Pirellulaceae; genus Rhodopirellula; species Rhodopirellula sp. UBA1907. The sequence continues at coordinate 69,075 of NZ_DDGH01000089.1, forward strand.
AGGTGCTTTCACCGACGCATCAGACACTCGAGTCGGCAAGTTTGAATTGGCAAACGGCGGCACATTGTTCTTGGACGAAGTTGGCGACATGAGCGCTGGCGGACAAGCCAAGCTGCTGCGAGTTTTGGAAGAGAAGGTTGTCGTTCGAGTCGGTGGTTCGCGACCGATTCCCGTTGATGTTCGAGTGATCGCGGCGACCAATCAACCGTTGCAGGAGCTGATCTCGGCAAAGCGTTTCCGCGAAGATTTGTTCTTCCGGTTGAACGTTGTGTCGCTGACGTTGCCGCCACTTTCGCATCGTGGCGATGACGTGATGGAGTTGGCCGAACACTTCTTGGCGGATTTCTGCCGCCAGATCGGGCGTGCCGTGCCGACGTTTGCAGCCAGTGCTCGCGACGCGATGCTGTCGCATGATTGGCCAGGCAATGTGCGGGAGCTGCGTAATACAGTCGAGCGTATTTGTTACTTGACCACGACGGATGTCATCGAAGCGAGTGATTTGATGATGTCGCCTTCCGCGACACAGGCGTCGACGGTCGCGCCGGCGATGGACGACGTCGATGGCAATTTGAATTCGGCGACGCGAGAGTTCCAGATCCAGCACATCGAGCGATTGATCGCATCGTGCGGTGGCAACATGACCGAAGCGGCCGGCAAACTGGGACTGCACCGTTCGAATCTGTATCGAAAGATGCGTCAGTTGGGAATGCCGACATCCAGCTAGTTCGCCATCGCGAGCAATCACGCGGCCGCTGGCTCAACATCGAACCACGGTCCCAATTGTTCCATTTTGCGAGCGTCCTGTTGAATGAATCGAGACAATCATTCGGTGAGTGCTCGGGGACAATTGGGGCGCTGGTTTGATTTGCTTCTGGGCTGACTCAATCGCCGCCGACGCACTATCTTGGGAGGCATGAACAATCCCAAGAAATCTTTTCATGAGTCGTCCTTCGGCGAGCTCGCGTGCACCGTTGTCGATGGTTCCGATCAACCTTGGTTGCCGGTCATTCTGTGTCATGGCTATGGAGCCCCCGGCGATGATTTGGTCGGCTTGACGGACTACTTGATCGCCAAGCTCGGAGACGCTGCCAAAGCTGTGCGGTTTGTGTATCCGGTCGCGCCGGGTGACTTGGCCGATCAAGGGATGCCTGGTGGGCGAGCGTGGTGGCCGCTGAACATGGCTTCCCTTCAGCAATTGCTGCAAACGTCCCAGTTCGACCAATTGCACGATCAGACTCCGCCGGGAATCGAAGCGGCCAGCGGCCAACTGGTTTCCGTCGTCCAGTCGGTGCTGAACAACATGCCCGCCGATCCGCCTGAATCCTCTGGTTCGTCGGCGATGAGTGGTGAGGCCGGTCGTCCGTATGTTTTGGGTGGTTTTTCGCAAGGTGCGATGGTGACCATGAACACGGCGCTGACAGGCGACATCCCTCCGCCGGATGTGCTGGTTCAGTTCTCGGGCACGTTGGTTTGTGGACCGCAGTGGATCGAAGCTGCGTCAAAATCGGGAAGCGGACGATTGAAAGCGACTCGAGTTCTGCAGTCGCACGGAAGCCAAGATCAGATCCTTCCGTTTTCAAGTGCCGCGACTTTGGCGGACACGTTGCGCGAAGAGGCTTTGGAATGGGAGTTCCGAGCGTTCCAAGGTCCACACACGATCGAGGCGGGTACATTGGACCACTTGGCCCAATGGATTCTTGATTTGACGGATCGCAAGTGACGTTCTTCAACGCAACGCTGATTCTCGGAACGCTGGCTGCGGTGGTGCCAATCGCATTGCACTTGCTGGCCCGCCGTGAACCGCAACGCGTTGTGTTTCCGGGAGTCCAGTTTCTGAGACCCAAGTTGAGTTCGCAACGAAGTCGGTTGCGAATTCGTCGTTGGTGGTTGTTGGCGCTTCGCGTGTTGGCGATCATCGCCTTGGCCGTTGCTTTGGCTAGACCGCACATCGATTCGGCGATGTCGTCGACATGGTGGACCGTTGGTCTGATGGGTCTGACCGGAGTCGGTTTCTTGATTCTGGCCAGTGTTGCTGTCGCGCGTGGGATGGGACGGTCGTTGGCCGTCGGCGTGGCGGTGGCGGGTTTGCTCGCGCTGCTCGGTTCGTTGTTCCTGGGAACAAGAACGTGGGCGACGTCGGGTGATTTGTCAGAAGGCAACGAGCAGCCAGTCGCGATGGCTTTGCTCATTGACAATGGTCCCTCATCCAAACGATTGATCGCTAGCTCAGACGGAACGAACTCCAGCCGATTGGAAAATGCGATCCGCGAAGCCGCAACGGTGATTGAACGTTTGCCGGATGGGAGTCGTTTGGTGGTGCTGGACCGTTCCGCGACGCCGATTGGGTTTGCGTTGGATGCTACATCGGCGCGTCTGCGTTTGTCTCAAATGAAACCGCTGGCCAATCCATTGCCGGTTCAAGAACGCATGGACGCGGCGATCGAGTTGTTGCGTTCCAGCGATTTACCGGGCAAGCAATTGGTCGTGGTATCGGACTGGAACGCCGCGTCGTGGAAGCCTTCATCGCAAACACCTGCGATGCAACCGGAAGACGTTGCGATATCGATGTTGCAAGTCGATGCGGGCGTCGAAGGGAACGTTGATGCATCGGCCGAACGCTCGATCAATCGCTTTCTGTTGCCGCCCAAATTGATTGAGGTGGCTCCGGCACCGGGTGTCTCGATCCCCATTTCGGTATCGGTTGGAATGGAATCGTCTTCGGCAAGCGAGGGGCAATCGATCAATGTAACATTGCAACTGAGTTTGTATGAACGCGACCCGTCGTTGCCTGTCATTCGCGATGGCGAATTGGTTTTGCCAAGGTTGCGAGGGGTGGATCGAGCATCGGCGACGGTTGTTGCGGGGGCCAACGCGGAATTGGTTTTGACGTTGCCACCGTTGGATTTGGGAACTCATCATGCGGTCGTTGAACTCGTCGGCGACGACGCATTTGGATGGGACGATCGACGTTTTTTGACGCTCAACATTCCCGTTCCGCCGCGAGTATTGTTGGTAGGCGAAAACGTGGATGAACGGAACGAGTTGGGACACGGTCTGACGGCACCCAAAGCACCGGATGAAGACGGAGCCGGGTTTCGTGTGGCCGGCGTGACATATGCCGATCTGTCCGCGGTCGATTGGCAATTGATTGACGCGGTTGCGATGATCGACCCGCCAATCCAAATCGATGCCGCCTCTCAATCGGTCGTGTCCGGTAGTGGGCTGACGCAAAGTACAGTCGATCAACTCGTCGAGTTGGCTCGTCGCGGCGGAGGTGTGGTGATGATGCTCGGCCCGTCAACGGAAGTTTTGGGTGTCGCGTCACCGAACAAACAGGCAGGTTCAGACGGAACGGATCGCTTGCTGCCAGATCTGGTGAGATCGTGGCGTGTACCTGAGCCAGGACGGTTTTGGGAAGAGCGTTTGCCTTCCCATCCAATTTTGCGACCCCTGACGATGCTGGATGACCAGCCATCTTGGAGTGCATTTCGCGTGAATCGCTACTGGCAAAGCGAACCCAACGCCGCCGCCGGTTGGCAGACGGTGGTCCGCTACGCCGGGACTCAGCACCCCGCCGTCGTTGCTCGAACCATCGCATCGGACGATCCCAGCGACCACTCAGGTCGCGTTGCGGTGCTCACCACACCCTTGCCCGCCTTGTCGAAGAAGACTCGTTCGTGGAATCAACTGTTCACCGCCGCGGACGCTTGGCCCGCATTTGTGGTTTGGCGTCGATTGATGCAGTGGGCGACCGGAGTATCGGATCAAGCCACGACGGTGTTGGTCGGCGCGTCCGCGGTGGTTCCTGAAGAGGATGCCGCGAATCAAACTCGGCGTGCCACGGATGCGGCGGAGGCATCTGCCGGCGCACTGGACGAATCAAGCGTGCGACTGTATCCACCGATGGCCGAAGAGACTGAGATCGACGGGGAGCCGACCATCAGCGAAGTGAACGTTGCCGAGCGTGGTGGCGTGTTCTCAGAGACGAACAAAGTCGGAACAACGTTCTTACGCGGCCCTGATTATTGGGGCGGGTATTCAACGAACTTGGACCCCGTTTGGTCGCGAGACGAACGCGTCACCGCGTCGGAGATGGACCAGCGATTTGGAGCCAAGCAATGGATGTCGTCGGACTCTGGAGAACGATTGTCGATCCAAGGTCGTGTGGGAGGTTCGCCTCCGGTGTCACTGCATGGACCAATGATGTTGTTGGCAGTGATTGTCTTTCTGGCTGAGCAATTGCTGAGCAATCGGTTTTACCGAACATCAGGAGAGGCAGCGTGAGTTGGAGCCTCGACCCGATTTATGATTCGTTGCCGGTGGCTTTGCTGTTGGTGGGTTTGATCGCGACGATGTTGTTCACAATCCTGCCACCGGGAGTCAGCGGGCGTCGACGACGGGGATTGCTGTTGTTGCGTGGTCTGGCATCCATCGCTTTGGCTCTGGTGTTGCTTCGTCCGGCACTCGTGAGGACAGACAACCGGCCCGCGGCGGCCACTCTTGCCATCGCGATCGACACATCGGCAAGCATGGGGTTGCCATCCGATGGATCGGAGAATCGTTGGCAACAGCAACGACGGTCGCTGGAGCGATTGGCGGGAGGTTTGTCGGATTCTGATCAAGCGTTGCAAGTCGTCGTGATGGGGTTTGATGCGTCGGCAAATGTGATCGGTGAGAGCGGAACGACTGAACTGAGAACGCTGGCACAACGCGTTGGTGAAATTGAACATTCAGGGAAAGAGACCGATCTGTCGTCTCCGTTGTTGATGGCGATGAACCGAGGGCGAAACAGCCCGCTGACCGGAGTGGCGGTCTTTAGCGATGGAACCCAAATCACGAATCGGTCCGAAGGCAACGAGGCGGAACAGTCGGATCCACGCCGAGAAGCCCGCTTGGTCGGTGCGATGGGTGTTCCGGTCTGGGCGGTTCCTTTGGGGCCTCCCGCCGAGGCATCTCGGCAGATCGATTTGGCAGTTGAATCGTTGCCGGAAACGTTTCGCATGTTCACTGGCAACGAATCCAGTGTTTTGTTTGATGTGCACACGCGAGGCATTGTGCAGTCGCCCGCCAAAGTTTCGCTGCAGTGGATCGATTCGGCTGACCAAACCGCGATCGCGGCGACTCGAACTGTCACGCCCGAATCGATGGAGCAAACCATCGCGATTGAAGTGCCCGTGTTGGCTCCCAAGCCTGGCAAGTATCGATTGGTCGCCAGCGTCGAGACACGATCGGGTGAGACGATCACGGATAACAATTCGCAAGTTGCGTTTGTCGATGTTCGCGAAGGTGGCGGCCGAGTGTTGTACTTGGAAGGCACGCCGCGATTGGAACAAAAGGATCTGCGTTGGGCACTCGGTCGTTTCCTCGATTTGGAATTGACCTATCGATGGATTCCGCGAGACACGGTTGGCGCATGGCCGATCGATTTGGTGGAGGACTTCAGCCGTGGTCGCTACGACGTTGTGATTTTGGGTGACTTGCACTCATCGGCACTTGGAAATGAACAACTGCAAGAACTAGCGGACTCGGTGGGCGAAGGCACCGCCCTGATCATGTTGGGCGGTGAGCACACTTATTCGCGAGGCGGATACGCGACGACTCCACTGGCGAAGGTCTTGCCGGTTCAATTGGATGATCGACAACGTCAACCGCCGGGGCCGTTGGATGCATCGGATCGGTTGGGTAACGACACCGATCCAATGCGGCAGCCTATCGTGCTGCGACCATCAACACCGCATCCCATCACAACCATCGAGGTCAGCAAGCAAGGTGGTGTGATTGGCTGGCCTGATTTGCCACCCATGCCAGGTGCCAACCGATGGCCATCGGTTCGGGTTGCACCCGGGGTTCAAGTTTTATTGTCGACACCACGTGACGAGCCGATGATGGTGGTGGGTGAATATGGCCGCGGACGAGTGGCAACCCTGGCGTTTGATTCGACTTGGACGTGGCGACGTGCGGGGCTGGGTGATTTTCACCGTCGGTTTTGGCGGCAATTGATTTTGTGGTCGCTCGCTCGTGAGGATTCATCTCAGCAAACCATTCAGCTGGAATTGTCGCCGCGACGTTTTGTGGCCACCGAAGCACCTTTGTTCACAGCGACGATTCGGGGCGATCTATCCGCACTTCCGGATTCGCAATCGGGTGCCAACTCCGGGGCGTTCCAGGCCGAAGTGATTCTGGCGTCGGGAGAGACCGTGGCGGTCCAAATGTCCAGTACGGTGTCGACAAACGAGTCGGCTGTCTCGTTGACGGGGCAATTACCATCCATGCCGCCTGGGTTTCATCGATTGCGAGTCAGTCCGGTCGGGGACGGTGCGATGACGGGCTCTGGCGATCCGCTCGAGCCGGCGGAGGTCGCCTTTCAAGTTCTTGACGACACCCGAGAATTGAGTGTTTCGCAGACCGATCATTCGCTGCTTCGGCAAATTGCATCCGCGACATCGGGATCCGGCGGACGGGTTTTTGAGCCGGACCAGATTGATGAATTGGTGGATTTGATCCAGTCACGCCGCACGGAGTCGACCCGCACGGTCATCGAAAAATTCAGATTGGGTGACGGACCGGTGAGCGGTTGGTTCATTTTCCTATTTTTTGCCGGGGCTTTGTCGGTCGAGTGGTTTCTGCGACGTCAATGGGGTTTGGCATGAGCGAAGGATGCGTTCAACTGATGGGCCTTCCCGCCTGATCTCCCGCCTCGATTGCCGCCCCTCTTTAGGACTCCCGCATGCAACCGTTTGATCTTCATCCACGAACGCGAATCGTGTTTGGGCCGAACGTTTCAAATCAGATCAACGAGTTGGCACGCTCTCTGGGTGGCGTCTTGGACTCGGGACGGCCTCGAGTATTGGTTGTCTGCGATCCGGGAATTGTGGCGGCCGGCCATTTTGATCGCATCACCGGTTTGTTGCGTGACAACGACTGGGAAGTCCACGCGTTTCATGAATTCGCCGAGAACCCAACGTCTGCGATGGTGGACGCGGGCGTGAGCGTCGCAGCGGATTTTCAGCCGGACCTGCTAATCGGGCTCGGCGGCGGCAGCAGCATGGACTGCGCCAAAGGGATCAACTTTGTATACAGCTGCGGTGGTCGCATTCACGACTACCACGGCGTGGGCAAAGCGACGTCGGAGATGCTGCCGATGATTGCCATTCCGACCACGGCGGGTACCGGCAGCGAAGCTCAAAGTTTTGCTTTGATCAGCGATGCTGAAACGCACGTGAAGATGGCGTGTGGTGATCCCAAGGCCGCATGTCGGATCGCTTTGTTGGATCCGACATTCACGCTGACGCAGCCTCGCGGAGTGACGGCGCTGACCGGCATTGATGCGATCTCGCACGCGGTTGAAACCTACGTCAGCAAAAAACGCAACGTGATGTCGACGACTTACAGTCGACGGGCATTTGGATTGCTGGCCCGATCCTTCGTTCGAGTGTTGCAGGTGCCGGATGACTTGGAAGCTCGGGCGGACATGCAGCTTGGCGCGTGTCTCGCCGGAATGGCGATTGAAACATCGATGTTGGGCGCGGCGCATGCCACGGCCAATCCTTTGACCGCTCGGCACAACGTGGTGCACGGTCAAGCGGTTGGGTTGATGTTGCCAGCGGTGGTTCGGTTCAACGGAACCGTGCACGCGGATTGGTACTCGGAGTTGTTGCGAGAATTGGAACCTCACAGTGAGGTTTCCGAGGCACCCACACGTCTGGCCGAATTGATCGAAGAGTGGATGCGAGAAGCAGACCTTGCGACGACGCTGGATGATCTGTCCATTCCAACATCTGACATCGGTTTGTTCGTCGAAGATGCGCTGAAGCAGTGGACGGGAACGTTCAACCCAATCGAGCTTGACGAAGATTCAACGCGAGCGCTGTATCGCGAAGTGGTCTAGTGATCTCTCAAAAACAGCCACGAAGTGTCGGCGAATGTCGTCTCGTTGGGACTGGTGCGGGAGTTTTAGCCACGAAGTGGCGGCATGATGTAGCCATCGGCGTGAGCCGATGGAAACGGGCCGCGGCAGAATCATCCAGTCCTGAAGGGACGGCAGGTCGCATGTCGTTTGCAAACACCTGTCGCCCCTTCAGGGCTTTGGTTTCTGGTGCGTTGCCTCCCCTGACCACGGGTTTGCACCCGTGGCGACAACCTGTCGTCCCGTTGGGACTGGTGCGGGAGTTTTAGCCACGAAGTGGCGGCAGGATGTAGCCATCGGCGTGAGCCGATGGAAATCGAGGCACGACTGGTTGGGCACTGGCTCGGTCAATCACTCTGCGTTCCACCACCAGCGATCGCTGGGGCGTGCGTCGACGAGTTCTCCGTAGTGGGCCAAGCTTGGACGCGGTTGGACTTGTTCGGGGAGCAAGCCGGAAGGTTCGATGCTGACTCCGCCGCTGGCCAGAATCAGTTGATGCATTTTGTTGCGGTGGCGATATCGATGCAGGACTGCGATCGAGTCGACCTGGGTTGGCGTTGCCAATTGGGTGGACCTCTTCGAAGCGAAGTGCAGTAGCGCTCGTTGCAGAGTGGCGTGATCGTTTTGAGGGGAAACCATGGTCGAGGTTTGCTGGCTGTTCTGAACCCAAAGTTGTCCCAACGCGGTGGCTTGGTAAACCGACTCGAGTGCACCGTAGAGCGGATAGCGGGTCCTGATCGTTGACCACTGTTGGTTGAAGTGATTGACGAAGGCTTCCGTCGATGGATCCAAAACAACATTGCCACGCTGGCCATTCAGCAACGCCAATTCATTTTCGCCGCTGAGTCGCAAAGGGGTGCCGGTCAATTGCCAAAGGTTGGCGGAATCGGCGCGTTCGTGGTGGACATCCAAGGCTTGTCCGGTGAACCAAAGTCGAAGCAACAGATCGGCAGGCGGCGAATTGCCCGCCGTGGCTTGGATGGTTTGCAAGTAGTTGCGAACTCCATCGGGCATGTCTTCGTCACCGAGTGCCAGTCGTTTCATATGGCGATCCGCTTCGATGAGAAGCCAGGCGATTTCGTGGTCCGCGGAGGTGCCAAAGACGTGAATGTCTTGCCGGCCCAGGGCTTCGGCCAATGACTCGGCCGCCAGTCCCCTCGGTACGTCACCGGAGACGATGGATTGTCCGAGAGCAGTCGCTTTCTTCAGTCCGTCCGGTGTGGGATCGATCGTGCAACCAAATGGTTGTTGGTGAAGAGCGGCGGACAATCCGACCGCGAGCGACGTCAAGTTCATTGGCGGAAGACCCGAGCGTCGATCAACTTGCCAACCGTTCACTTGATCGAAGCCACCCACCGTGCCGGCCAAGACAATGTCGTCGTCGGTTAACAAAACAAGCGAGACCTTGGACAATCCACCGGCATGTCCAAGTGCATCGTTGTTGGAGTTTGGTTCTGAAGTGTTGTGATCGGCAAGGTTTTCCGAAGCGAGTGCTTGCATCCAACGCCGGACCGACACGCACCGAATTTTGGCTGGTGATGTCCAGTGTTCTGGGACCAATTCGGATGCATCATCGCGACCGCGAGCCGCGTCCAGCATCAATGCGGTCGCATGCTTCTTCCATTCGACCGACTTCGGTTCAGTTTCACTGTCTTCCTCGGCTTCGCGAAGCAGGCCATTGGGAGCGACCACGATGCCGGCAGGATATGGAGCCATCGTTCCAACGCCGCCGAGAGCTTCCCACGATTCGGGTTCAACCGTGGTTTGAATCAATTGCATCAACTGGCTGAAGTCGGCCAATGATTGACCACCTGCTGCACCCGGGTTTGTATTGGCGCCCCCTGAACCCGCTGGATGGGTGGCGAAGCCGCCGGGATCGTTCAGGCCGCTGTTGGTTTGGGCGAGTGAGTGTGAGGCTCCGGCGAAACCGAGCCAGGCGAGCAGCCAAACGCTGGCGAGAAGTTTTTTCCAAGCGAACATCGTGACACCCCGAGAAGACGGCGAAGAGAAGGCGGTGCTTCTAGCGTAACGGTTGGCCAAGTCGCCGAACAGCAAAACTTGGCGAGCTTTGTGGTCTCGGTGTGGCTGACTTGCATCGAAGTCGTGGGACTTTCAGCGGGTGCCGACCCTAACACGACTCGTCAATTTTCCTGTCGGTTGGCCACTCTTGGCCGGCGTCCGCGGCTTGGGCGGGCAAGAGTGCCCATCCTAGATGCGTTCAAACCTGGTTGATGATTAAGTCGACAAGCTGTAAAGCGGCGGTGTAGGCCAGGTTTTGCCTGGCGGGGGGCTGGTCGTACGTCTGGGAGTCTAGCGGGAGGGCTGGACGCCTCGCTTTGTTCCAAAGCATTGGCTGGATGCCAGGTGATAACCTGGCCTACGACGAGGGGCGGCCAGTCGGGACTGCCTAGCCGATGGCTCCTCGGTCGCCGGTGGCGGCCAGGGTCAAGTCGGAGGCGTAGCAGTCGACAAGTGTACCGAGGTTGGCGCTGCGGTCGATCTCGCGAAATGTTCTCAGGGTGCGATCGAGTCGCCGGTGGGTGGCAGGATCGTATTCGCCGGAGCTGGCATCGGATCGCAGTTGCCGACGGTAGTGCTGGACCGCGATCGAGAAAACATCTCGCAGCGCTGCACGTCGTTTGGGGACGTCTTTGCTGATCGAGTCGAGATGCCCATTGATCAAACGAACAATCGCGGTTGGGTCAGGTACCGGAGCGGCGAGTTGATTCCAAAGGGCTTCGCGAATTTGTTCGCCGCCTCCGCGAGCCAACCGAGCGGCGACATGCATGTCGCCGGCGGACAACTCGATTGCCGCATCGAGAGCATCGTCCGACATCGTCGGCAACAATTCGTCTTCGTGTTGCGACTGATAGTGATCGAGTTGTTTTCGCAGCAACGCTCGCCCCGCTTCACCAGGCGGTGTTTGAAAACGAAGGACCTGGCATCGTGAACGAATGGTGGGAAGTTGGCGTTGTTCGCTGCTGCCGATCAGGATGATCAATGCATTGGCGGGCGGTTCTTCCAGCGTCTTGAGCAGACAGTTGGCACCTTCTTCGTTGAGGAAATCAGCGTCATGCAGAATCGCGACTTTGCGTTGAGCCTGCATGGGTCTCAGGTGCACGTCATGGCAAAACCCTTCTTGCAAACGGGCGTCGACTGGACCGATCAGCAGTTCCAATGGGATCAGAGTTTTGTCGTCTGGTTTGCGAACTTGGATGAAGTCCGGGTGCGTGCCGACTCGGACTTGGACGCACGACGGACATTCGCCACACGGAGCCATGTCCCGCGCCGTGCTTCGCTCGCACAACAATGTTTGTGTAAGCAGAATCGCGGCGGAGGTTTTGCCGACGCCGTTGGGACCGACGAATAGAAGGCTTCCACCGAGGCGACCTTGGCGGATGGCTGCGGTGAGTCCCGTGATCAAGGAATCGTGCCCGATCAAGTCGCTCCAAGATTTCAGCGGCGGCGCATCGACCGCGATTGCTCGCGTGGTTTTCGCGGCTTTGGGAGAAGTCGTGGAGGCTTTCTTCGCGGCCACGAACTAGACGCCGCGATTGATGTCAGGCGTGTCGATACTGTCGATCGCCGTGATCTTGTCGACGCGTTGTGCGTGGCGACCGCATTCGAAATCGGTGCGAAGCCACATCAAAACCAATTCATCGACTGGGCGTTCGCCGATTAGGTCACCCGGCAGACACAGCACGTTGACATCGTTGTGGCGGCGAGACATTTCCACGATGACTTCGTCGTAGCACGAAGCTGCTCGGACGCCGTGGAATTTGTTGGCGACAATTGCCATTCCGATCCCGGTGCCGCAGATCAGAATCCCGCGATCCAATTTGCCATCGCGAATTTGCTCGGCAACGCGGATGGCGAAATCGGGGTAGTCAACAGGGTCGGTCGAGTCGGTGCCCTCATCGCATACCTCGAACCCTTCGCGTTGAAGCGTTTGCAGGAGACGTGCTTTGATGTGCACGCCACGGTGGTCGCTCGCCAGGCCTACTTTGATTGTCATGCCTTACTCTGAACCAGCATTGTGCCGCGGTGGTTCGTCATCTGGACCTTCGTTTGGGCCATCGGACGGAAAGAAATCGGGGGGCAGTTCGCTCAGCCAACCTTCCAGTTCGCTTACGATTTGATCTGCACATTGTTCATACACGTCGACCGGCATTCCAACCGGATCGCTGACATCACCTCCGTCACGACGAAGAGTGAACACTCGTTCGGCTCGGTCCGGCCAAGCCGCCACGATCGCATCTCGGTGACGACGGGTCATGGTGAGTACCAAGTCGGCCATCGTCATCAGGGAATCTTCGAGCGGTTGGCTGGCGTGCCCAGTCAAATCCAACCCGCGCCGGCCCATCACTTCCACTGACTGGGGGCTGGCTCCGCTGCCGTGTCCCGCTGCGACGCCAGCCGAAACGACACGGGCGACATCCTCACGTCCGAATTTACGTCGCAACGCTTCCCGAAGCAACGTTTCTGCCATGGGGCTGCGGCAGGTGTTGCCGGTGCACACGAGTGCGATGACTGGTTTGACAAATTGATTCATGGCAGCTTGTTGGATCACTCCTGTTCGCTGGACGTGCCAGTGATTGCCCGTGACGCGGACCACCGTTCCTTCATCACCATAACGACTGATACCGTCGTCGAGCAGCAGTGGCAAGGACTCGCCCGTTCCGGCGTTCAACGCCGATTGCAATTTCTCCGCTGTGGTGGGCGGAGATGCGTCCGGCAATCCAATTTCGCCCCAGACCAACGGCGCGGACAGGTAGCGGTGGATGTGGCTGAGCAACCGATGCCCGGAGACTCGAAATGCGACCGGACCACCCGCTGGGGAGGTCCGATGGCCGGCCCCCGCTCGTAGGGTTCCAGCGACCGACTCTGGTAAACAGCTCATTGCCGAAACCGCATCGTCGCAGTCCGCGATCAGCGTCAGCGGGCCCGGGAAGCATCGTTCGGACAATCGTCGGCCCAAAATCGTCATTGGCATCAAAAAGTCGCCCACCGCTTCGGTGCTGCGAACACACAGTGCGATCGAACCCGCATCGGCCGTGGGTGCGACAAAGCCGGCTTGGTCCGCCGTGGATTCATCCGATTGAGTCGACCAGCCTCGGCAAGTCGCTGTCCACTGCGCCAATCGACGCACCGCGGCCGGGCACAGTGAGCTGGCCACCAATCCGTAGACTGTCTCGCTGGGGACGCCGATGACCTGACCTTCGACCAGCGCTTGAACGCTGCGATGAACAATATCGCGTGGATCGTCGGTCGTTTGCAGGTCGTAAATCATGGGCACTTTGTGAGGTGGGCGATCCATCCGACGCGGATGGCCGCTAAACTCAGAAGCAAACGCTAGCGGGACACCATATGCTAGCGATTCGAGCTCATCGTTGGCAGCCTGCATGCGACACGGCAGACGCCACGTTCTCCAGGTAGGCCGCATGCGCGAACCATCGCAAATCAATCTCGCTGAATCCAATCCGATTGATCGGCGTCAGGCGTGTCAGCAATTGGTGGCCGGAGCGACATCGTTGATTGGCCTGGCGAGTCTGAACGGTTGCGTTGCTTCCGCGTTCGGCGGGACACCCGAACTGGTTTGGGGACGACGTGGGTTTTCAGACGGACGTTTTTTGAAGCCGCGAGCGATGGCGATCGATCCGGACGACCAACTGTACATCGTCGACACGACCGGTCGGATCCAAGTTTTCGATGCCGATGGCCAACATTTACGAACTTGGACGACGCCGGAAACAAACAACGGACGTCCCACGGGAATGGTTTTCGACGGTGCAAAAGACCGATTGCTGGTCGCTGACACGCACTACTATCGGATGCTCGCGTTTACACCGACGGGAGAGCTTTTGCCGGAGGATCAAATCGGCGGCACGTCCGGCAGCGGTGCCGGCGAGTTTGCCTTCGTGACCGATATCGCGGTGGATGGCGATGGTTGTCTTTACATCGGCGAGTATGGAGCGTCGGATCGGATTCAACGATTCGATCCCGATGGCACCTTCATGGCTCAATGGGGCGGAACGGGGCGCGAGGTTCAGCACTTTGTCCGGCCGCAGAGCCTGGTCATTCACGAGCAGACTCTGTGGATCGCGGACGCCTGCAATCATCGTGTTCAGCGATACGATATCTCGACGACCGAGCCGCAATGGATTGGATCATGGGGACAGGAAGGCAAGCAACTCGGCGAGTTTTACTATCCCTATGGAATCGCGGTGGACCCGGATGGCACCGTGTTGGTCTGTGAATTTGGTAACCAACGGGTTCAACGTTTGACGCCCGAAGGCGAACCTGTTTCGTCCTGGGGCGCCCCCGGACATGACCCCGGACAGCTCTATGAGCCTTGGGGATTGGTCGTTGATTCTCAGCGGCGTGTGCACGTGCTGGATAGCAACAACCACCGTGTGCAGCGATTCACGCTGCCGGGTTAGCGGGTGACCAATGTCGCCCATTGGCTCCGGCCAATCGACTCACTTCGCTGTTGCGGGGGTGGATCTCCGTTGGGCGGAGCCAACGGGCGACGAACTCATTGGCGACGAATCAATCTTGTGTCTGTTCGCGGAGGACTTCGATCAGGCGATCGCGAATGATGTCGCCCCAGATGTCGTAGCCTTCTTCGTTGAGGTGCAACTGATCGTCGACAAACAGATTTTCTCGCGGTTGATTGTCGTGCGTCAAAAACGTTTCCGCCGTCGCGACGAAGTGAACGTTGGGCTCGGTGAAGCAAACTTCTCGCAGCATCGCGTTCAGTTCGCGAATTTTTGGCCAGGCGTCGTAGCGTGAACGGGTCGGGGTGACTTCGACCAGCAATACAGGTGCGTCGGGGCGATGCTCGCGAGTGACAGCGACGACGTGGCGAACCAATCGTTCGACTTCCTCGGGCGTTGCATCGTTTTCTTTGCCCGAGATGTCGTTGCCAACGAAGATCACCACAGCACGGAAATCATGGGGCGTGATCAGCCGCTCAGCGAAAACGGCAAGGTCCGAGTACTTGGCGCCTCCGTAGCCCCTTGGGATCACTCGAAATGGCGCCAAGTCTTCGGCGGCGGAATCCCAGCGTCGAATGCTGCTGCTGCCGATCAGCAAAATTCCGTCCGCCGGATCAGTGGTTTTCGCGTCGAGAGCCTCGTATTTCTGGATCTCCTTTTCCCAGCGTTTGGTGGCCGCTTCGCGATAGGGAGCCAAAACATCGGCATCGCTCTCGGATGTTTGGGCGGAGACACCCGTCGCGGAAACGTCTTGAGCCTCTGCACTGCGAAAATGCGTGCCGGAAAGAATCGAAAGGCAGGCGAATCCGCCCAAAATCCATGCCGTTAAACGGGCGGAAGTGAATCGTGGACTGGCAGGAAGTGAATCGGCGGGCTGGCGAAAGAGAGTCGTTTTCAAACGCATGGTGTGGAACCTGGGTGGGGAGCGTGTGGGGCGGGGGCGTTGCCGGTGGACGGGGCCGGCTTCGTCAGGCGGGGTGAAGGGCGGGTGAAACGGGCCGGAACGTTAAGATGCGTAGTTTAGCACGCATCCCAAGGGCATCGGAGAACACCTTCGCGGGTCAACCCGTCTTGTCACCTGGTGTTCAATCGCGAACACTGAACCTTCTTGCCCCGATTGGGCCTTTTGTTCATGACGGCAACCCTGTATTCCACGCCAAAGGCTACCACGAATGTCCGATCCGTTTGGTTCCCCGTTTCCGTCCCTGCATGATCAGAACCTAAACGCGCAACACGCCATGGCTTCGGATCATCGTCTCGCGAACGCGGCTTCCTATCAGAGTTATCAACGCCAACGTCAGATGACGCTGGGCGATTTGTTGCTTGAAAACCGAATCGTTTTCATGCAAGGCGAGATCCACTACGCCAATGCCAACGAAATCGTGATGAAGTTGTTGTATCTTCAGAGCGAAAATCGTCGCAAAGACATCCACCTGTACATCAACTCGCCCGGCGGCAGCGTCACCGCGACGTTGGCGATTTATGACACGATGCAAATGCTGTCGTGCCCCGTCGCGACCTACTGCGTCGGCGAAGCCTGCAGTGGAGCGGCCGTGTTGTTGATCGGTGGTGCCAAGGGAAAACGATTCTGTTTGCCAAACAGTCGCGTGATGATGCACCAACCGCTCGGCGGCGTCTCAGGCCAAGTCAGCGACATTGAAATCCAAGCAGCGGAAATGTTCCGCTATCGCGATAAACTGAACGAAATCATCTCCAGCCACTGCGGCAAATCGGTGGAGCAAATCGCCAAGGACACCGATCGCGATTTCTTCTTGGACGCACAACAAGCCAAAGAATATGGGCTCGTTGACGACCTCTTGTTGGGAACTCCCGCAAGCGAAGAAGACGAAGACTGATTCCTCTCAGACTTCGGACCTCCCCTTCTCAACGAACCAAAACAACTAGGACATCATCATGCCCGTCATTCCTTACGTGGTCGAAAGCAACGGCCGCGAAGAACGCACGTACGACATTTACAGCCGGTTGCTGAAAGACCGGATCATCTTTTTGGGTCAACAAGTCGACGACCAAATCAGCAACGCGCTCGTCGCTCAAATGCTGTTTTTGCAAGCCGATGATCCCAAGAAGGACATCCACATGTACATCAACTCGCCTGGTGGCAGCATCACGGCGGGGATGGCGATCTACGACACGATGCAATTCGTTTCGTGTGACGTCGCGACGTACTGCATTGGACAGGCCGCTTCGATGGGTGCGGTCTTGTTGACCGCCGGTGCCAAGGGCAAACGATTCGCATTGCCGAACGCTCGCATCATGATTCACCAGCCACTCGCTGGCATGCAGGGCACCGCTCGTGAAGTGGAAATCCACGTCGCTGAGTTGCGCCGGATCAAGCAACGCATGAACGAGATCATGATCGAACACACCGGTCACTCGCTCGAGAAAATCGAAGAGGACACCGACCGTGACCGCTTCATGTCCGCTGACGAAGCGTGCAGTTATGGTTTGATCGACAAGGTCGTCAAAAGCATCGACGACTGATCCCCTGCGATTCAAGAGATGGCCGGTTTGGACTGGCCGTCTCGCATCGCCCCCTTCGTCTAGTGGCCCAGGACATCGGCCCATATCCGGTCGGAAACGCTCGTTCGAATCGGGCAGGGGGTACTCTTGCTCTTGAGGCGTTCTTGCAACGCCTGCGTGGTGCTGATCGCAAAGGGCAAATGGACAATTGCAAAATGCAAAATCGCGGATTCAGGCAACCTGCTTCCAGCGTCACAGCATTTTAAAATTTACAATTGTCAATTTCACTTTTTCAATGCCCAGGCTGCCCACCGAGCGGCGTCGGTGGGCTACAGCTGTTTTGATTTCCCACCGAGCAGCGTCGGTGGGGTACAGGCTGCGTTGACCTCCCATCGAACGGCGTCGATGGGATACGGGGTGCGACGGTGTTGGTCACGCGTTTTCTAGGCGTGAGGTCCACAGCTTGATCTGCTCGCGAACGCGTGCCGGTGCGGTGGAGCCTTCGCTGCGGAACGCGGCGATTGCGTTGGCGGTGCCAAGCACTTCATAGACCGATTCGTCGATTTGGTCGCTGAGCTTTTGATAAGTCTCCAGCGGCAAGTCGGACAGCGTCACGCCCTGCTGCATCGCTTCGGAAACAATCGCGCCGACCAAGTGATGAGCGGTTCGTTGTGGCATCCCGCGAGCGATCATCCATTCCATCAACGTCGTTGCATCGAGGTATCCCTTTTCGATCCGTGCCGAGATGGATTCTCGTTTGAGTTCGGCGCCGCGAACGATCGGCGCGGCCAACTCCAACATCGCTCGGGTTGTGTCGAACGCATCAAACAACGGTGGTTTGTCTTCTTGCAAATCGCGGTTGTAAGCCAGTGGCAAGTTCTTGATCAGCAACATCAGGGTTTGCAGGGCACCCATCACGCGAGCCGATTTGCCGCGGGTGAGTTCCAGCGTGTCCGGGTTCACCTTTTGCGGCATGATGCTGCTGCCGGTGCAGAAGGCTTGTGGGATTTGGATGAAGTCAAACTCCACCGTGCTCCACAAAATCCATTCTTCGGCCCAGCCACTCAGGTGGGATGCGATCAACGACATCACAAAGGTGGACTCGACCACAAAGTCACGGTCGCTGCTGGTGTCGAGGCTGTTCGCGGTGATGCCTTCGAAATCCAGCGCCGACGCGGTGTGTTGACGATCGATGGGCAGAGTCGTGCCGGCGACGGCGGCGATGCCGAGCGAGCACTGGTTGACTCGTTTTCGGCAATCGGCGATTCGTTGCCGGTCGCGTTCCAGTTTTTCGATGTAGGCCAGCCAGTAGTGCGGCGCCAGCACCGGTTGGGCTCGTTGCAGGTGCGTGTAGGCGGGCAGGACAACGTCAAAGTCATTCTCACAACGCGAAAGAAACGCGGCTTGCAGATCGACCAACAACGCATCGATTTCATCGAGGGATTGCCGGATCCACATTCGGGTGTCCGTGCTGACTTGATCGTTTCGGCTGCGAGCGGTGTGCAGTTTGCGGCCGGTGTCGCCAATCCGATCGATCAAGGCTTGTTCGACATGCATATGGATGTCTTCGAGCTCGAACCGCATCGGCAATTCGCCGCGATCCAGTTCGCCTCGAATGGTTTCCAAAGTGTCCTTGATGAGCTTGAATTCCTCTTCCGTCAGCAGATCCACGTCGCGAAGCATGTTCGCGTGGGCGATCGATCCGCGAATGTCGTGCTCGTACAGCCGCGAGTCAAAACTGATGCTTTCGGCGTATGCTTCCAGTCGGGCATCGGTTTCGGCTTGGAAGACACCACTTCGAGACGGGCTGGCCACGGTTGACTTTCTGGGTGAGAGGTTTCGAATGTTCAGGATTCGCGTGCCCAAATTCAGGCCCGAATAGAATGTCGCAAGACACGGCTGGTGAAAACCACGCTGCCAATCTTCCACGAGACTCTGATCATGCCTTCCCCGTCTGAACAATCCACCCCCATTCGCACTTTGTTTTCTGAGAAGACCCTTCTCGTGACCGTGCTGTTGTCCGCCGGGGTGGTGTTTGGTCTGTTGATTGCCGGTGACGTTTCGGTCGCAAAAGCTCAGTTGCCCGCCACACCGCTTCAGCCCGCTACAGTTCCACCGGTGCCGTTCGGGCAGTCCGGCCAAGTCCCGCCAGGTCCATTCTCGCAGGGTGCGGTTGCTCCGCCGCTGGGTGGTGCAACCAATGCGGTCGATGTTCGTGTGCAAGCTGTCACGGGGCAGCCTTACGGCGTGGCAGTCATCGAAATGCCACTGCGGAATCCGATCGTCGGACCCGCTCCAGGTCCCCTGACGATCGATGGAGAACCCGCTCCGGCGACAACGAAAATTTTCTATCCGGTGAGCAACGACATCCGTGTTACGGTGGGACGTCCGCCGTCGGAGCAACCCGTGCCCCAAATCGGCCGTGGCCGTTTGCTGAACCGAGTCGGCAATCTGATTCGCGAATTGACATCGAGTGACGATGCGACGGAACAAACGGTCGGACGCCGTGTGATGTTCCTCTTCACCGGCGACCAGCCGTTCTCAGTGCCCGTGCGAGATCACCTGGGCACGCTGACGATGGTGGACGTTCGGCCGGTGGCTGATCCGGCACTTGCTCGAACCATGCAAACGGCTTGGTGGGATGAGACCACAGCGGCCGCGAAACGACAGATCGATGCAACCGACACTCCGCCGTGGGTGCCAACCTATCTGATCGCAATGTTGTCGGGGCGTTTGAATTTGCCGTTGCCGGCTTGGTTTGGACGAGGTGATGAAACCGAAACGGATGACCCGCTGCTTCACACGCTCGAGTGGATCGGTGGTGCGGCGGGAGTTGCCAACGAAGTCTTCGCCGTCGCTGCCGCAGGTGGTCCGCTGCAACAAACTCTGAACGACCCAACCCCGACTCAGGTCGCCGCGTTGCCGCTGCCTGCCGCGCCGGTTTGGCAACCTCCGGTTTCGACCGCACCCGTCGAGCCGCCCGCGATGGAAGTTTTGGCGGAACATGTGCCGCCGGAGTGCTTCTATCTTCGTTATGGATCGTTTGAAAACTACCTGTGGTTTCGCGATTTGACACTCGAGTACGGCGGTGACATCTCGCGAATGATCACGCTGCGTGGGATCAGCAACGAATCCGCGGAACGTTTGGAACGTCAGTTGGGTGTTCAGACCAATGCGATGAGTCGTTTGCTGGGTCCCAGCGTGATTGAGGATCAAGCGTTGATTGGTCGCGACATGTACCTGGACGATGGGGCCTCAATTGGTGTTTTGTTTCATGCCAAGAACGTGTTCTTGCTGCGAAGCAGTTTGAATAGCGACCGCACCAAGTTGGCCGATAGCGATGACTCGGTGACGCTGAAGAACGTCGATCTGCAGCATGGTTCCGCGACGTTACTTCGCAGCAGTGACAACCGCGTGCGATCGTTCTTGGTCGAAGCCGGGCCATGCATCTTGGTCACGAACAGCGAGACCATTGCGGACCGTTTTTTGGAAGTCGCGAAGACCGGTGAGTCATTGGCCGCCACCGCGGATTTTCAGTTGGCTCGCAGCTACATGCCGTTGGAACGCAACGACACCATCTTTGCTTACTTCTCCGCCGAGATGCTGCAAGGTTTGTTGGAGCCCTCTTACTTGATCGAGCTTCGTCGGCGGATGCAGGCGGAAGCCGACATCGCATTGGTTCGATTGGCTCGCATGGCCGCACGATCCAATACGGTTCCCGGCGAATCCACGATTCAAGAGATCGACGGTTTGATCAACGCGGGATTCCTGCCTGAGAATTTTGGTGATCGAGCCGATGGAACCGGTGTGGTTTCATTCGCCAATCACTTAGTCGACACACGACGTGGTGCTCGCGGAACGTTCTTGCCGATCGCCGATAATCCCGTCGAAACGGTGACCGCCAGCGAGTCACGTTGGTACGGGCAAATTGCTGCCGCGTACAGTGATCAATTCAGTTCACTCGATCCGATTGTGATTGGCGTGCAGCGAGAAGAGTTTCCGATTGATCCAACGGGACCCACCGCCGGTGAGCGTCGCGAACGATTGACCATTCACGCTGAGATCGCACCTTGGCAACCGGAGAACTATGGCAGTTGGGCGAAGCAGCTCGGCCCGCCAACACAAGTCGCGATGGAGTTTGCTCCCGATGATGTGGTCGCGTTGCAAGCTCACGTCGCGTCGGAAACTCTCGGCCCGCCGACGCACTTGTTCGCTGCCATCAAGGATTCGTTCCCGCCTGAACCGGAGTCGATTGATGGTTTGATTAGCAAGTATCGAGCCCTCAAGACTCTGCCAGGGTACCTCGGTGCGTGGCCTCAACCCGGTGCGCTGGATCGATTGCCGCTCGGGCTGGGACGTGGCCAGCCTGTTGGGCCAGGGATGAACCGATTGATCGGTGGTTTGTATCGCTACACCGGTGGCGGTTTCAGCGTGTTGTCATTCCAACCCGATGTGTTGAACGCTTCACTGCAGCATCTTTCCGCGAACGAAGTGGACGATCACGCTCAGGTGCGAGGAAGAATTGACAACTTAAAAGGCACGAAGCTGGAAGGTTGGGTGAATCAACAGCTTTACGAGCGAGCGGCAACGGCCAGTCTGGCGGGAGCCGAGTTTTTGAATTCGTTGGTGGCTCAGTTGGGCGTGCCGGTGGATCAAGCGATGGACGAAGCCGAGTTGGTTTTGGGTGGTCGTCCACAATGCCCGCTCGGTGGCGACTACCAGTTTGATCCCGCTCGGCGACGGTTTGTCAGCACAGCTTGGCCGTCCGATCAGTTCGGTCCCTCACCGTACGCACCGGCGGAATATCAAACTCCATTGTTGGGTTGGTTCCGCGGTGCCGAGGCACGTTTGACTCAGTATCCAAACCGGTTGATCGCCGATGCGACGATCGAGATCGCACGGGCACAGTAGAGTCCCGCATGCTCGCGAACGAGCCATGGAGTCCAATGTCGGCTCCATGCTCGTTAAGGGCATGCTCGTTCAGGACACTGTGCGACTACTTCGTCTTCAAACAGCACAGTTCGTCGTTGATGCGAAGGAACAAACGCCCTTCCGCGAATGCGGGTGTGGCTCCGACCGGGCCGCCTAAATCGAATGATTTGGCTCCGCTTGGTGAATCGCCGGCAGGCATCACGTGTGCGGTTCCGTCTAATGAAATCGCCAGCAGCTGATCGCCAATGATGATGGGCGAGGCACCGAAATTACCACCCAGCCGTTTGTTCCAGACTTTCTTGCCGTCGTCCTGCCAATCGATGCAAGTTGCGATCCCGTTGTCCGAAATCAGAAACATCAAATTATCTTTGACCGCGGGCGTTGGGACGTACGGTGCGGCTGTCGTGATGCGGAAAGCTTCGGTGGGTTGATCAGACGCACTCTTCGGGATGCGGACGGCGGACAAATAGTTTCCACCGCCACCGCTTCCACAGGTGCCGATCACCAAGTCGCCAACCACCAACGGCGAGCTGCAGCATCGTTTGTTGAACACCTTGAGCGACCATAGCATCTTGCCGGTTTCGGGATCGAGACCAAACACACCGTCACCGGTGCTGGCACAAATCAGTTGCTTGCCATCAGTCGTTGGGACGCCGTACGACGGTCGCGTTGAAGTGACGGGCGTTTCCCAAATCGTTTCACCGGTCTTGGGATTAAACGCCAACATGGAACTCTTGCCTGGTGTCTGCCACGCTTCCAAACTCTTGGATTGCTGATCGTTGAAAAGCAGCAACTTGGAGTCGATCACGACCGGGCTGGCACCAAAACCGTGCACTCCTGACCAAGGTCCTAAGTCACGCGACCAGACTGGTTCGCCTTTCATGTCGTATGCCAGCAGTTCGGCATGGTTGGCGTCGCCGTATGCGAAGTACACATGTCCCTCATGCACAACAGGCGTGCTGGACGCGGCGGTGTTGCGGCTGTGGCGATGACGTTCTTCAAACGGATGCGAGCGGCGCCAAAGGACATCGCCGGTCGATGCATCGATGCTGACCAGATCCAACTTCATTGACTTGTCGGCGGGATCGGTCGCGGTGTCGAGCAAGAAGACTTG
>NZ_DDGH01000089.1:92172-115614 GCF_002337565.1 Rhodopirellula sp. UBA1907
TTGATTGCCCGCCACAACAGGCGATCCCACATGTCTCGCGTTGAGTTTTGTCTTCCAAGCGTAGTCGTCTTCGCTCCAAGTCGAAGGCAATGTGCCGGATCCGGCGTCGCCGTATGAGCTGGGGCCGTGGAATTGAGTCCAAGACGATGTCGACTCAGTGGAGGCCGGTTCGTTGGCCGACGCGACGGACATGGATGAGGTGCTGGCGACGACGCATCCGCCCAAAATGGCGCGGCGAATCAGCGTGGCCCAACGTGAAGAAACGTGTGGTTTGTTGTGTGGTGCGGAGGTGGGCATGGGCTTTGGTGGGGTGGAGGACGGCGTTGCAATCAGATTGCGACGGTTGTGCGGGTTGGGTTGAGTCTCTGCGTGAAGACGCACAGATTGTAAGTCAAAACGATTCGTTTGTTGCAATGGGCAATCGGGGGGTGGTCTAAAGTTCCGCATGATCCACATTGAAATTAGCGATTCGCCCGAAGACTTGCTGGCCGACGGGAATACCTGGGACCGCCTGGCGGGCGGGATTCCATTTCGTCAGACCGTTTGGTTGAGATCGTGGTGGCAGCAGTTTGGCGACGCCGAACGAGCTTTCTTCATGGTCGCCCGCGATGAATCGGGTGATTGCCGCGGATTGCTGCCGTTGGAGCGAACCGAGGGTGATTTTCGTCGGTTGCAAACGCTCGCAGCCGGAAACGTGTGCACCGATCACGTTTCAATTTTGGTGCGACCGGAAGATCGCGAAGAGGTTGCCACCGCATTTGCGAAACATTTGATTCAATGTTCCGCCGACCGAAAACATGGTTGGGACCAAATTGATTTTGACGGCACCATCGCAGGGGATCCCGCGATGAAAGTCTTTTCGCGATGCCTTGTTGCGGATGACGTGCCGACCAGCATCCACAGTCGGATGCATCTTTGGTTCAACCGCTGCGAAGCGACGTGGGAAGACTTGCTGGCAACGCGTTCGCGAAAGTATCGCAATCGAGTTCGCGGTTTGCTTCGCAAGTTGGACGAAAGCGACGGAGAGCTCTTCGTCCGCGATGCGGGGTCTCCGGAAGAAGTTCACATGGGACTGATGAAGCTGATTGAGTTGCATCAGAAACGTTGGCAAGACGTCGGTGAACCCGGAACGTATGCCGATGAACGCATGGTTCAATTTGTCACCGATGCCACCATCGAAATGAGCCAACGCGGGCGACTGGTGTTGCCTCAATTGATCTACAAAGGTGAAGTCATTGCGACCGAGTTGCACTACATCGGTGATGATGGACGACAGTATTGCTACAGCACCGGTGTCAATCATGCTTATCCAGATCTGAAGCCGGGCATCATGTTGAACTCGCACATGTTCCGTGAAGCTCACCGACTTGGTCGAGCAGGCATCGACTACATGCGAGGCGATGAAACCTACAAGGGACGCCTGCACTCGCGTCCGATTCCACTCTTGGAAATCTCTGTGTTTGCCAAGCACGCTCGCGGGCAAATGCGAATGGCTCAAGATCGTGCGACTCAGCTATTGAAGGTGCAGTGGCGCCGTATGAAGGATCTACCGCAAGATCAGCCGCTCACTCTAGACGAAGCCTTCGCCGAAGAGCATCGGGACTTTCTGCCCGATCAAACGATCACGCAGGACTTTGTTGAAGAGACACCGGCGAGCATCTCAGTTGCGTTGGACTCCACCGTCGAAGAAGCGGATGACCTTTCCGATTCACCCGTGATCTACTCGATTCGTGACTACCAGCGTGCGGATGACTTCTCGCCCGAACCGAGCAATTGAGAATTGAATATGTCAGCGATGCTAGCGATTCTCTACCGAGCGATACGGCGACTGCATGTGATGGATGTCACGTGTTTGTTGCACGCAACAGCGGAACAAGCGGCCGTCGCTGCGGAGCGTCGATCCATTGGCCTCGATTCGGACGACTTTGTTGCTCGTGCAATTGAGCCAGATCAGCTCAAGCAGCTGCGTCAGGAAGGTCACATTGACCCGATCGTAGGATCCGGGATCGTCCACACGGATGCATCACGTGAGCATGGTCCGGGGGATCAATGGCTGTTTGGAATGTGGGATGGCGACCGCGTGGTTTCTTTCGTTTGGGCGGCGACTGGCTACATTCCCGCGACTGAAAACTTCAGCCGGAGTGCTCACTTAGGATCGTCACTCAATATGCCTGCGCACTGTGGGTTTCTGTTCAATGCGTGGACCGACTTGGATTATCGCGGCCGCGGGCTCATGGCGACTTTGCTTCGAAAGTTGATCAGGGACGACGCCCTGGAACTGAAACTTCACGACTGGTTCGCAACGACGGATTGGACCAATGCTGCTTCGCAAAGCACGTTCTATAAGTCTGGTTTTGAACGCGTCGGACGGCTGTATCGCGTCGGTCGCGGACGAATGCAAGCCAGCGTTGTGCCTGATTTGGAACGTCGCATGAAAGAGACGGTGCTGACCGAATCGAGCCGTCAAAAGCCAGGGATCGCCTTGGATGCACCAGGGCTACGCTGGTCTTTGTGATTGACGAATCGCCCAATCCAATGCGTTGTTGATCGCTGGGCGATGCTCTTCTTCCAGGACGTCGTCGTGACTCAGACCGGCAAGTTCCACCACCATTTTTTGCCCAGCATAAGCGGCATGGATTGCCATCTGATATTCCGGCAACACCAGTGAATCTTTCTCTGACATGAGAAACACAGCCGGGACTTTGCACCGGCCGGCCAAATCGATCGCATCGACGTTTTTGGGCAGCACCGCGGAGACGTGCTGCATCGCGGTGGTTGCCCGATAGCGAGCTGAGATGTTGAGGATGACGCGGCGCAAATCAGGTGGATTGCGAATCCACATGATTGCGGATGGATACGCATCCATCAACGACGCCGCAACATGCATCGCGGGCAGGCATCCCAGGCTGTTGCCGCACAACCAAATTCGTGTTGAGCAGCCATCGGCGGTTGTTTGTGTCCGGGCATCGAGAACCTTTTGGCTCAAGGCCGCAGCCGCACCGGACAAATTCTTCAGCGTCGCGTGACCGGGACTGCCTCCATAGCCAGGAGGATTCCAGGTCCAAACTTCCGCACTCGGTGAGATCGGTTGGTTGGGTTGCATCGGAAACGGTGTCGACCGCTCAGCTCGTCCACCGGTGCCTGGGAACTTGAGAACAAGATCGTTGGGCGGCGGGATGTCTCTCCAATCATCCAGGTTGCTATTGTCTACAACTTTGCTGGTCGACGCATCGCCAACGCGATGGACAAAGCATTCAATCCATTCGTTGGATGCGGAACCATTGGCATTCGAATTCGCATGATCCAACAATGAAACTCGACAACGAACCTGAGGTCGATAGTCGATCGGCTCCGTGGTTGGACGAAGCACAAAGCGATTGAGCAGTCCAAAACGAATGCGTCGGGACCAGTTGCGAATTGGATGCATGCTTTTCATCCACCCATACTCGCTGCCATTTGGTTTTCGGATGGGGGGACATCTTCCGCGGCGATCTGGGGTCGAGGCATCCATCCTGCCAACGACAATCCGACCAGCGGGCTCAGTACAGAGAACAACATGAAATTCGAAAACAAAGCAATGGAAGTGAATACAACCGCACCAATGATTGCCGCCCAACGAGCGGGAAGCAACCAAACTGCGAATCCTGCGACAGTTTCGACCAGCACGACTTTGCGGCTATAAATCGTTGCGATGTTGCGAAGCGTTTCGCCATCAAAGCTGGACCGCAACCAATTGAAAACCCAGAAGTCTCGGTCGAGGAAATAGATTTCCCACAACACGTCGCCGGACCAGTATTCTGCCGTCCATTTTCCCGAAGCTCCACCCAGAAGAACGACCGAAACAATCACCCGACTGAGACGCCCCGCTTTCCGGTAGAGTTCCTCCGGCATGTCGATTTCTAGTCGCGTGGTGTACCAAAACGCCCACAGGCTGCACCACCAAATCGTGACGAACGTCATGTCGTTGTAGCTGCCTTGATGCCAGATCATCACTGTCGCCGAGATCCAGGTCACTGCAGCGGCAACGCATCGACGCATTCGTTGTTCGGTGATCCAGGCGGCGACAACGGAGATGGCCGCCGCTAAGAATGCGATTCGCAACACCGTTGCTGACTGCAACCATTCCGGAAAGAATTCGTGGTGGATTGGAATGGCTTCGTAGATGCGATCGGCCAGCAGAAAGAACTTCCACTTCCAAAACAGACCCAGCATCATGCCGGCCCAAGTCAGGTGCAGCGGCGTCCATTCGGTCCAGCGAAGCTTTGTCGGAGAAGCAATGGAGTTCATGGCGATGTCTCCTCTGCCAACACCATTTGCCAAACGCCGGCATCGTCACGGGTCAATTCATAAGTTGATTGCATCGACTCGCCGCGATAGTGGGACTCAACCACCAACCATCGCGGGTCGTCTTCCTGCAGGTAACGAACTCGACCGTTGGCAAACGTGAACTCACGCACCGGATAGTGGTTGATCGTTCGTGTGGCTAAGACACCCAGTCCACTCGTGTCTTCTTCCAAGGGCGACAACCAGAGCGGATCAACCAGCCCGGCCAGTTCACCTGCCGGTGGTAAGTCGCGAACCTCGGTGGTGTTCTTGAAGTTGTACATCGCCGGGATCGGCGTTTGGATCGCCCACCAGGCGAACGACGGCGTTCGCAAGTGGAACCGCTGCATCGTCGACTGAACAATCGGCGGGCAAATGGGCATCAGCAGCAACCAAGCAGCGACAATCGCGGCGACGGTGAGCAGGATGCGATATCCCCAATCCGGTTTCGCTCGATTCAACGAAGATGTCGCGGGAGCGTTCATGGGACCTTGGCCGATGGATGAAGTCCGACGAGATGTCGTTGAACGACCGCACGCCGAATGAGAATACTCAAACGTACCCCACACCCAATCATCGGCACCCAAGGAGGCGTTTCTGCGACGTCACGCCACCGTTCGGCTCACGACTGGATCCAGACCGGAACGATTGTGCCGATTGTGCGGGAACGCTGTCTTCCTCCACCACGATCCGCGAACTACATCTTCGCGATCAGGTCGATCAGCAATTGGCGAACGGCCTGCGGTGATGCGTTCGGGTTTTTCTTTTTGGCTTGTCCGATCAAGGCTCCAACCGCTTGTTGCTTGCCGCCCTTCACGTCCTCGACAACTTGCGGGTTGGCCGCCAGCAGTTCCTTGCACAGCGATTCCAGCGCGTCGTCGTCAACCGCTTCGATGCCCAAAGACTTGGTCGCTTGTTCGATCGACTCGTCATGCGTCAGCAAGTGTTCGAACACATCGCGAGCGCGATTGTTGTCCAGCTTTCCGTCGGCGATCATGCGGATCAATTCACCAAGTCGCTCGGCTGGAATGGGGAACGCATCGATGTCGATGCTGCGTTCCTTCATCGTCCGCATGACGTCCTGCATCATCCACGACGATGTGCGACGGCCATCGCCGCTGGCTCCCACGGCGGTCTCGAAGTATTCGATCACGTCCGGGCCTTGGTTGACGATCACGTCGGCGTCGTAGGGTTTGATGCCGTGCTGAGTCTGCAGTCGCTCTCGCGTCACCGCTGGCAATTCACCCAACGATTCCCCGATGGATTCCACGTATTCGCGAGGCAGGCGGACGGGCAGCAAATCGGGGTCGGGGAAGTATCGGTAGTCGGCCGACTCTTCCTTTTCTCGCTGAGCAAAGGTTTGCTCGGCGGAGTCATCCCAACCGCGGGTGGTCTTGGGAGCGTCGTCGATCGTTTGGCGATTCTCTTCCCAATCGACCAGTTGGCGTTGCACTTCGTAGTCGATCGCACGCTGAACATTTCGGAAGCTGTTGAGGTTTTTGATTTCGACGATCGGGGTCGCGATCTTTTTGCCTTCGACGTCGATGTGCAGGTTCACGTTGGCGTCGACCCGCAGACTGCCTTCTTGCATCTCGCAATCAGAAACCTTCAGGTGAGTGAGCAGCAATTTGAGTTCGCTGAGGTAAGCCTTGGCCTCATCGGCCGACCGGAGGTCCGGTTGACTGACGATTTCCAACAGAGGCGTGCCGCATCGGTTGAGGTCGATCTTGGTGTCGCTGATGCCCGACGCTTCGTCGTGCATGCTCTTGCCGGCGTCCTCTTCCAAGTGAGCTCGTACGAGTCCGATTCGGCGTTCGGTCTCGCCGTCGTCCGTGCTGATTGCCAGGTGCCCGTCGGCGCAGATCGGCAAATCGAACTGGCTGATCTGATAGCCCTTCGGCAAATCGGGATAGAAGTATTGTTTGCGGTCCCACTTCGTCAGCGGTGGGATGTCGCAGTTGAGCGCCAATCCGGTTTTGACCGACAAGGCGATCGCTTCGCGGTTCATCACCGGAAGCGCCCCCGGCATTCCCAAGCAGACCGGGCACACCTGAGTGTTGGGTGGGGCACCAAATTCGGTGGTGCATCCGCAAAACAGCTTGGTTTGCGTTTTCAGTTGGACGTGGACTTCCAGCCCGATGATGGTCGTGACGGGATATTTTTGGCAGGCCAAGATCGCGGAGGCAGTCATGCGGTGAGCCGGTGAGTCAGGAAAAACGGAGATTCACCGGCAATATCCCGCATCCTTCCAATGGGCTCAATCCCCAGCGAATCGGTCGCTGATCCGGCTCGCCCAGTTCGTCAGATCACGAAAATAGGGCCGCGGGTCGGGTTCGAACTCAAACGTGTGAGCCGCTTCGTCGTAGCACGTGCATTCTTTGTCGCTCGCCGCCATCCGATCAAACATTTCGCGTGTTTTCGGGTTGTCGACGATCCGGTCTCGCCCGGCCAAAACCAACCAAGTTGGAGTGCGAATCGTCGGGGCGACCTCCCGGGCGTGCTGGGTCAGCTTTCGGTCTTCCAACGCGAACCGGACGCTGACTTTCCGCAGCGTCAGCGAATCCTTTTGGATGAACGATTGCCAGCGAGCGACTCCGGTGAACAACGCGGGATCCTTCAGCGGAATCGGAACCCGCAATCCGCCAAGGCCCAACCGCGAAAGTCCGCCGAGCAATCGGTACTTGGCCGGCGAAGGAAACTGCGCCGCGTAGATTCCAGGACAAACGAGTGCCAACCCATCGATCAGATCAGGATGCTCGGCCGCCAATACGGCCGCCAATTTTCCGCCCCAACTGATTCCACCCAGGATCAAGGGAACGTCACGCGGTTGAGTTTTCAGAAAGCAAACCACGTCGTCGATCCACTGACGCCAGTCATCGACATCACCACGCCGAGACGGGTTGCCTCCCGAGCCGCGTCGGTCCAGGAAGTGGACTTCAAATCCATTCTGAGCCAGAGCATCGCAACTGGCCAAATACCATCCCGAGTGACTGACGATACCGTGCAAAAACACCACGCGACCGCGCGGACGAGTCACACTCCAGCGTCGCGACATCAATCGCAGCCGACCGGCACCGTCGAACATCTCGATCTCGCACCGTGGCGATTGCTGCGCGCCATTCATTGAGCATCGATCACAAACGCACGTTCCGCTTTCGCGTTCTGTCGCAACCAATCTTCGCGAATGGTGACTCCCAGGCCTGGTGAATCGAGTGCCGGTGCCCAGCCGCCGTATCGGAACGTGATGTCCTCCTGCGTTGGCAAAGTGGTCAGCAAGTGTCGATCGTACGAACCTTCGAGGTATCGAATGTCGCGAACGGAGCTGGCCCAGTGTCGGCCGGCAGCGGAGAGGACACCGGACTCGCCGGGATGACACCCGAGTTGGTAACCGAGTCCCGACGCTCGGGCAAACGCGGCCAAGCGGAGGCAACTCAAGAAGCCGCCGCACTTGGAAAGCCGAAGGTTGAACAGGTCGCACGTGCCCCACTCGATGGCCCGCTTGGCATCCATGCGGCTGGTCAGTGATTCGTCCAGCATGATCGGAACGCCAATTGATTCGCGGAGCGACGCGAGGGCATCGACCTCATCGTGAGCCACCGGTTGCTCGATGCAGGTCACACCAAACTCGCGAAGCGGACGCATCTTCTCGATGACTTCCTCGGGGCGCCAGGCTTCGTTGGCATCCAACCGCAGATCCACTCCACCGCCAATCCAGCGTCGAATTCGAGCGACACGTGACGGGTCGTCTTGCCCGTCCACACCGACTTTGATTTTGCATTGAGCGAACCCATAGGCACGCATTTTGAGAGCGGAGATTCGCTCGCTTTTGGCACCGGAAGATGTGATCGTGGTGGAGTAGCGAACGCCAGGTTGTTTCAGGTGGATCTCGGATGCTTCGGCAACATGCGGCACCACTTCTCTGACAGGTTGCCCGAAGTGTTTGCCAAACGCATCGAGCAAGCTCAGTTCCACCGCGCATCGCAGCGAGTTCGAACCACAGCCACGAGGATCATCGGCTTCGTTGTGGAATTCCAATTCATCGCAGATCGATATCACATCCGGCCAACTGGATGCCGGTCGCGTCAGTGCAGGTTGCAGATTGGATCGCGAGAGTTGTTGCAAGCATCCTTCGGGCGTTTCCCCCGTCACGTAAGGTCGCGGGACACCTTCGCCCCAGCCGATCGTGCCGTTGGCCAACTTGCATCGGATCAGCAGGTTGATGCTTTCGGTTCGCGTGAACGAAGCATGTTTGATTTCGCGTTTGAGTGGCAGAGGAACCAGGAACGCGGTGAGTTCAGTGACTTGCATTTTCTGCCGCCCACTTCAGTGCGTCTTGGATCCCTTCGCGAAAATCGATTCGCGGTTGATAGCCGAGCAAGCGTTTGGCCTTCTCGATGCTGAAGTCCAAATTCAGCGTCATGAACTTCATCGTCGCTCCGGTCAGCAAAGGTGGCTCGTCCGCACCGCGAATTCGGCCGTAGGTTTCGAGGACCGGGCGAGCGACTTTGGCGAACCACAGCGGAACACGTTTGGGCGGTGGAAGCTCAAGGAAGTCCGCCACCGCGCCGAGGAATTCCGCTCGCGTGACCAAACGCTCGTCTCGCAAGTTGAAGGTCTCACCCACCGCCGCGTCGTGGTCGATGCACAGCAACAATCCGTCGATCAGGTTGTCGATGTTGGTGTTGTTGAGCACTCGCCGGCCGTCGCCGATCATCCGGATCGAACCGTTTCGGAACCGCTGCATCAACCTTGGCAAAATCCGTCGATCGCCTTCGCCATAAGTGAATCCGGGCCGAGCGATCACGGTTGGCATGCCGTCCTTTTGGTGGGCAGCATTCACGAGTCCTTCCGCGAGTGCTTTCGTGTGGGTGTAGCCATCGAAACCGCGAAGGTCGACGGGCGTGGTTTCATCGGTGCCGAAGTGGTGCTTGGCTTGGTAGACACCGAGTGCACTGAGGTGAACGAGCCGACGCAATCGGTCCGAGCCTGATGCAAAACGCAGCAGGTCTTCGACCGCGTCCAAGTTGATTGCTCGGTAGGTCGACACCGGCCCCCAATCACCCACATGAGCCGCGGTGTGAACGATCACGTCACTCTTGCGAATCGCGTTCTGGTACGCGGCGTTGGGATCGGTCAAATCCGATTCGACCCACTCCACATCGCAGCCATCCAGAACCGAACGATCCGATCCCGATCGCACAACCGCCCGCACGTGGTGCCCCGCAGCCGCCGCACGTCTCACCACCGGGGCACCGATCATGCCGGTCGCTCCGGTCACCAGAATGCTTTCGGGATGAGGCATGGTTGCAAAAGGATGGCTGTTTGCGGAGGCGATGGTGGGAAATCTTTGGAACTGGGTGGTTTTACCAGCGTCCAAGGGTCAACGAAAACGCAAGCCTAACCATGGCGCACGTCGTGGGAACCCACCCTGCTCCATCGAAACCACTATCTTCACCAGTATCCCGCGATTGAAGGGCGAAAGTCTGGCGGGCCGTTTCTCGTTGAAATCGTCTTGCCACCGAAAATGAGTGAGGGCGATAGCCAACGATGGAGACAACGAACCATGCGATACGATCGTAGCTTGGGCACTCCTGCCCGAGAATCATTGCAATTTCGTTTGGGCACTCGCGCCCGGGGTGACTTGGACGGGCAAGAGTGCCCATCCTACGGAGATGTTCGATGAGCGAACCATTCAATCTTGATGCGCCGCCGGGGTTTCGAGGGCTTGATCCCGACAAACCTCTTCGCAAATACATTCGCCACCTCCCTCACTGGCGACAAGATGGAGCCACCTACGCCGTTACGTTTCGACTTGCCGATTCACTGCCCCAAGCGAAGCTCGAAATGCTAGCGTCTATGCGCCGCGAGTGGGAAGCGAAGTTTCCTGAACCGAGGTCCGAGAAAGCTTGGCAACGGTACGCGCGAACCGTCACCAGTCGCGTCAACGAGTGGCTCGATCAAGGTTCCGGGGAATGTCATTTTTCCAATTCGCATTTCGCGAATGAATTGGCGCGAGCCATCCTGCATTTCCAAAACGAACAATATCACGTGGCAAGCTATGTCGTGATGCCGAATCACTGCCATTTGATTGTGCGTCCGTTTAGTGCCTTTGAACTGGAGGATCTGTTGAGGGCGATCAAGGGTGTGACTTCACGGTTTGTCAATCGTGAGTTGGGGCGCATAGGTGAGTTGTGGCAACAAGAGAGTTTTGATCGAATCATTCGAGATGAAGAGCATCTTTACAATGCGATCCAGTACATCGGCGACAACCCGTCGAATGTCGGATTGCCTGAATCGCAATGGTTTCGTTGGGTCGATCCAGGATGGGAAGCACTCCAATGGGGATTCCGTGAATCTTAAAGTAGGATGGGCACTCTTGCCTTTTTATACCCCACATCTCGAAACACCAAAGATTAGTGTCCGATCAGAGTGGATTAGTGTTCCACCAGAGCGGTCAAGGGAACACTAATCGCCGCTAATCAAACACTAATGATTCCTCGGCAAGGGATGTTTGGCTTTAAACCGCTTGCATTCCCAACGCAAGCGGCTCTCAAAAGATGTGGGGTACAAAAAGGCACTCTTGCCCGTCCGTCGGAATGATCTCGCCCGTCAGGGTATTCTCGGGCAAGAGTGCCCAAGCTACGTGACGGGTAGGAGTGCACGGGGTGGCTTGGACGGGCAGGAGTGCCCATCCTACGTGGCGGCCAACCATGGCTGGCTCTCTCGTCCGAAGATGATTTCGAACGTGAAATCATTCGCTGGATGACTCACCGCAGTCGCAGGAATTTTCCGGTGGCGGATTCGGGGCAGGCGGCGATGATTTCTGGCGGGCCTTCGGCGATCAGGTGGCCGCCTTGTGAGCCGCCGCCGGGGCCAAGATCGAGCAGCCAGTCGCAGGTGGCCAGCAGATCGGATTGGTGTTCGATGACCAGCACTGTGTTGCCGGCTTCGACCAAGCGATCGAGCACGACGAGCAGTCGCTGCACATCAGCAAAGTGCAATCCAGTCGTGGGTTCGTCGAGCACGTAAAACGTTTTGCCAGTTGCCGGTCGCGCGAGTTCCGTGGCCAGTTTGATCCGTTGGGCTTCGCCACCGCTGAGTGTGGTGCTGGATTGCCCCAGCGTCACATAGCCCAGTCCAACGTCGACGAGCGACGTCAGCAGGTGATGGACTTTGGGCACGTTTTCGAAGAACTCTTGGGCCGCGTCGATAGTCATGCCGAGCACGTCGGCGATCGTGGCTCCCTTGAACCGGACTTGCAGCGTTTGGCGGTTGAAGCGTTTGCCGCCGCAGCGTGAACACTCGATCAACAAGTCGCTGAGGAAATTCATCTCGATGCGTTCAAAGCCGTTGCCTTTGCAGACGTCGCAGCGACCGGCCGGACTGTTGAAGCTGAAGCGATTCGCGGCGAACCCGAGCGTCTTGGCTTCTCGCGTGCTCGCGTAGACTTGCCGAATCGGATCCATGACACCGGCGTAGGTGGCGGGGCAACTTCGCGTCGTTCGGCCGATGGGTGTTTGGTCGATGGGAACCAGTTTGTCGATGTGCTGAGCGCCGGTCAGCCGTTTGTGGGGGCCGGGTTGGTCGGCGACCAGTTCCAGCTTCGCAGCCAGAGCTGGGTAGAGTGTGTCAACAATCAATGAGCTCTTTCCGCTGCCGGAAACGCCGCTGACCCCGACCAAGCATCCCAGCGGGATTTTTGCGGTGACGTTTTGCAAGTTGTTCAGCGTCGCACCGCTGAGCGTCAGCTGATGTGATTTGCGAGGCGTGCGTCTTGGCCGGTCCAGTCCAATCTTCGAGCGTCCGGACAGGTAGGCTCCCGTTGGGCTGGCCTCATCATCGGCGACTTCTGCCGCGGTGCCTTGGCTGACCAACCGGCCGCCATGCCGACCCGCACCGGGGCCGATGTCGATGACGTGGTCCGCGGCTTGGATGGTGTCCTCGTCGTGTTCGACAATCACGATGGTGTTGCCGGCGGTCTGCAATTCCTTGATCGCGGCGAGTAACCGGTGGTGGTCAGCGGGATGCAGTCCAATCGAAGGTTCGTCCAGGACGTAACAGACGCCGACCAACCCGCTGCCGATGCTGGTGGCCAGACGGACGCGTTGCATTTCGCCGCCGCTGAGCGTTTCCGCTGAACGGTCCAGCGTCAGGTAGTCGACACCGACACGGCGCAAGAAATCGATGCGGCGAACGACTTCGGATTGAATCGGTGCGGCGACTTTTTGTTGCAAAGCGTCGAGCGGTCGGGCAACGTTTTCCATCCACGACTGAGCGTCCGGCAACGGCATCCGGCACAGGGCGTCGATGGAAACGTCGTGAATCGTGACGGCCAGCGATTCCGCTTTCAATCGACCGCCCTCACAAGTCGAACAGGTCACCATGTGCGATTTGTCGCCACGGACGGCAACTTTGCCGAGGCCTTGGCAAGTCGGGCAGGCACCGTAGGGACTGTTGAAACTGAATGTTCGCGGTTCCAGTTCCTCAAAACTTTCACCACACTCCAAACAAGTCATCGAGGTGCTGAACAGTTTGGTTTCCGGTTCGCCGTCCCCGCGATCGATCAAGGCCGAACACATTCCACCCGCAAGACGCAACGCCAACCGAGTGGACTCATCCAGGCGAGCGTCCACACCGTCTTTGATGATCAGTCGGTCGACGATGGCTTCGATGGTGTGATTTTTTCGAACCGCCAGCGGCGGCACATCCTCGAGCAGATACATTTCGCCATCGACGAGGGCACGGACCAAACCGTGGCCGGCGATTTGTTCCAGCACATCCGCGTGAGCCCCTTTGCGGCCGCGAACCATGGGGCTCATTAAAGTTAGCTTGGTGCGATCGGGCAACGCCGCCAATGTCGCGACGATGCGATCAGGTGTTTGCGTGCTGATGGTGCTGCCACATGCGACGCAGTGCGGAACGCCGACTCGCGCGTACAGCAAACGCAGGTAGTCGTAGATCTCGGTGATCGTGGCGACGGTGCTGCGAGCCGAGTGCGAACCGCTCTTTTGATCGATCGACAATGTCGGTGCCAGCCCATCGATCCAGTCCACATCGGGACGCGGGATGGCGTCGAGGTATTGTCGGGCATAAGTCGACAAACTGTCGATGTATTGCCGCTGGCCTTCGGCGAACAGAGTGTCAAATGCGAGCGAGCTTTTACCGCTACCGGAGACTCCCGAGATGACCGTGATCGCGTCGCGAGGAATGTCGACGTCGAGGTTGCGAAGGTTGTGAACCCGGGCACCTCGAATGCGAATCAAGTTGTCCGTGGACGGCGAAATCATGCCCGCGTCATCTCGATCAAAGTCATCACCATGGTCAGTCCGTTGAGCACGAAGTGAACGATGATTGGCGGAATCAGTGAACCAGTCTGGCGATACAAATAGCCAAGCCCGAGTGACAAGAAGAACAATGGGATGGGCG
This sequence comes from Rhodopirellula sp. UBA1907, assembly GCF_002337565.1. NCBI lineage: Bacteria > Pseudomonadati > Planctomycetota > Planctomycetia > Pirellulales > Pirellulaceae > Rhodopirellula > Rhodopirellula sp. UBA1907. The sequence goes on from NZ_DDGH01000089.1 coordinate 105,922, forward strand.
CGAGGCCCTGTCCCCAGTGCAGCAACGCAAACACAAGGCTGGCAACGAAGACGGGCCAGATTGCAGTGGGAGTCCAATCATTGGAATCCGTCTGCATTGCCGTAGGCACTGTTATTGCAAGCGGTTCGGTGCCCGCGGCAGTCCCCGGAGCCATGTAGGCAGCTTCGGTGATGGTTTTCGCTTCACGCTGAGGTTCAAACGTGGGGACACTATCCGGTGTTTCAATGGAGGCGGCTGACTGCTCAAACGATTGTCGCACCATCGAGAGACGCCAGTCGGCCAAGCGTTGCAGGCCGCCCTGCAGCAAGCCGCGGATCCAGAACTCTTCGACGATCGGGGTCACCAATGCGGTCGTTACGAACAGCAATGCGAACACGGCGTAGTTTGGGCCCGTCTCGGGTTCGTCCGGTTGAAGTGCGTCCAGAACGGGATGCGAGTATTCCTGCATGATCGACACCGCAGTCATGATTAACATCGTCGGTGGAAGGATCATCAACGCGGATCGAAACCCGAGACCGATGTCGCCGCGTTGCGGAACCAAACCGATTCGAGAAATGGCGCTGCGATGATTCAGGCACAGGATCATCAACGTGATCACCGTGGCAGTTAGCATCCCCAACGTACTCAGTGTGAGTTGCGGCACGGACAACGCCGGCGATTCTGCCGCCACGCTTTCTTCGGCGGCGTTCGGGGCAGCTTCGTCGGGTTCGCTAATCTGATCAGGGGTTTCCGCGATCGGATCGGTCGCAACCAACGGTTCCGTTTCGGGATCCGATGAGTCTGCGGTTGCGTGTGCCGCCGGTTTTTCAATCCACCCCACGGCTTGAAAGGCACCCTGCAGCAACGAGGAGCTGAAGATCAACGCGCCAATGAATACCACAAAATAGAGTACCGACCAAAAAGGCAGGTGACGCGGCCGGACTGGGATAAAGGCCTTCGCGCCGAATGGACGTTTGCCTCGATACAACAAACGGATCCATTGCGACAGTGAAGTCGCGAATGCGAATATGATCAGGATCGACAAAATCGACAAAGCAATCTCAGGCGGTCCAAGCTCAACCACCTCGGCCGACTCACTTGCCACTTCACTCGCGGTCGTCAAATCCGTTGAGTCCGCCGGTGCGGTGGCATCGCTCTGAGCCAAGAGTGAACATGCCCATTGCGATGTTGTGTGGAACCCGAAACTCATTGGGTCGGGAGCTCGCTGGAGACGGTGCGAAGCTGGGCGTCATCTCGTGACGAAGCACTACCCTTGGTCGTTGCGACATGATTGGTGTGCGAGATGTTGTCAGTGGGCATGGCTTGTGAGGAATCTGGATTGGCGGTGGCAGCTTCGGGTTCCGCGGGAACTTCCAACCCCGCGTCGGACTGCATCACGCGTGCTGCAATCAATGTGTAATCGACACCGGAGTAGACCGTCAGTGCGATGGCTGCCCACAGCAATCCCCACGATGCCCATGCCAACCACATGGGAACGGGGGTGACAATGTAAGTTAGCAACACGGCAACCACGGCCGCACACTGCAGGACCATCTTCCATTTGCCCAGCCAACTGGCCGAGAAGTCGCCGCCGGCACCTTCGATGATGCCGCGTAGACTGGTGACCAGCAATTCGCGAGCGACAACGATGGTGGCCATCCAAGAAGCAACAGGGCTGTCTGGGACCGCCACCAAAGCGATGAATGAGCCGCAAATGATGATCTTGTCGACGAACGGGTCGAAGATCCGTCCAAGTTTGGTGACTTGCCCGTATTTGCGAGCCCAATAACCGTCCATCCAATCCGTCGAGGCCGCGATCAAGAAAACGATCATGGCAGCCAAGTGCATTCCCAACGGGATCAACGCCATCACCGCGATCGCCAACACAAAACGTGCCGACGTCAGTGCGTTGGGGACGTTGTAGATCGAAGGACCAGCCATGAGGCGACCAAAATCAAAGGGGACAAATAAGCAAGTGGTGATTGGTTCTAAGTCGCCGCGGCAACCAAATCGTAACCTTGGGAAGCAACGATCTCGCACGGTCGAATTTGGCCGATTTCCACCGGCGAGTCTGGATCCACTTGCGAGACATAGATCAGACCATCGACATCGGGTGCTTCGCTTCGGGTGCGACCGATGAAGACGCCTTCCTGTTCAGGCATCTCTGCGTCGATCAAAACCTCTTCGATTCCACCGACGCGAGAATCATTCCAATCAAACGCGATTTGTTGTTGCAGTTCCATCAAGTCATCGCGGCGTCGCGCGGCCACCTCGGGATCGACACGGTTGGGCAATCTCGCGGCCGGTGTGTCTTCTTCGATGCTGTAAGTGAACACGCCCAGGTTTTCAAATCGAGATTCCTTGACGAAATCCATCAGCTCGACGAAGTCCTCTTCGGTCTCACCGGGGAAGCCCGTGATCATTGTCGTTCGCATCACCAACGAATCAATTCGCGAGCGAAGCTTTTGCACGATGTCGGTTTGCAGTGCGCGTGTGGTTTTGCGAGCCATGCGTTTCAGCATTTTGTCGCTGGCGTGCTGCAGTGGCATGTCGATGTACGGCACGATTCGCTTGGCCGATGCCAACGTGTCAATCAACGCGTCGTCGATGTACATCGGGTAGAAGTACATGAGCCGAATCCAATCGATCGATTCAATTTTGTCGAGCTCTTTCAACAGCTGATTCAGGCGAGGTTCGCCGTAACGATCCATGCCGTAGTAGGTCGTGTCCTGTGCCACGATGACGACTTCGCGAACGCCGCTGTCACCCAAACGTTTGGCTTCGTCGATGATTTGTTCGATTGGTTTGCTGAAGTGCTTGCCGCGCATCTTTGGAATTGCGCAGAACGTGCACAGCCGATCGCAGCCTTCGCTGATTTTCAGATAGGCGAAGTGACGCGGCGTGACGGCCGAACGCATTGCGTCGCTGAGCGGGTTGACCGCGGCGGGTTTGAAGATCGTGCGTTGTTCTTGCAGTCCTGAATACAGTTCGTCGACCACCGAGACGATGTCGTTGCGACCAAAGACGCCGACCAGGGCGTCGATGTCAGGTCGAGCCTGCAGCAGCTTGTCTTGTTGTCGTTCGGCCAAGCATCCCGTGACGACAACGTTGCGTAGTTTGCCGTCGCGTTTGAGAGCCAGCATTTCGTCGATGGCGGCCATGGACTCATCACGAGCCGAGTCGATGAAACCGCAGGTGTTGACCACGACAAAGTCGGCTCCGTCGACCGAATCGACCATCCGGTAACCGTCGGCGTCGAGGCGACCAAGCATTTGCTCGGTGTCGACGAGGTTCTTCGGGCACCCCAGCGAAACGACCGCGTACCGCCCCCGCGGTTTGCCCGTTTCCGGATCGATCATCGGGTCGATTCCCGGTGTAGCGACCGTCACGTTGTTCTGCGGGAGAATGGGAAGTTGCATCAAACGAAATCAGGATCGAGGGTGGAGAAGCAAAATGCCGCAAAAATCAATTCGCAGGATAATTCGAGCGTTTTCATGGCAAGCCCTTCATTAGAACACAAACCGGCGTTTTCGCAATTTGCAAACGCTGCCATTCGCCGGCGGCGGAAGTCGGTCGAAACGAAATGCTGCGGCGTCTTCTGATCCAGAGCCCAAGTCCGGGTGGCGCGCTCGCGAAAAGCGGTGAAGTCGTAAAAAACGGCTCCCTTGCGTGAATTAGTCGGCAAATTCACAATCGTCAGCCCGATTGATTTTTTCCACCTTCGCAAGTGCATTTGCCGTGACCGATACGCCTTCCAACGCCGACGACCTTGATTTGACCGACCCGCACGCGGCTCGTCGGCACAAACTGGAAGAAATCACCGCGAAAGGCATCGATCCGTGGGGCCAGCGTTTCGACGACCGTTTGTTGGTCAGCGAGTGCCGCGACCGCATTCCACAGATCCAGTGGCAACAAAAGGACGGTGAAACGATCGCCCTGCCCGATGTCGAAAGCGAAGAAGTCGACTACCGCCAATGGAAAGCCGACAACGGCCCAGGCGAGGAAATCGGCCCGATCGTTCGCGTTGCCGGGCGAATCTTGCTGGCCCGGCCGACCGGCAAGTTGATCTTCATGAACATTCGCGACTGGACCGGCGACATCCAGATCTTTGTTGGCAAGAAACAGGTCGGCGACGAAAACTTTGACCTGGCCAAGCTGTTTGATCTGGGGGATTTGATCGGTGTTCAAGGTCGACTGGGCCGCACCAACACGGGCGAGCTGACCGTGTTCGCGGAAGAGCTGATCTTGCTGACGAAGATGTTGGAAGTCCCGCCGGAAAAGCACGCCGGGATGACCAATCAAGACCTGCGCCAACGGATGCGGTATGCCGACTTGGCGTTCAACGATGGCGTGATGCAGACGTTCCTCGATCGCACCAAGATCATCAAAAGCATTCGTTCGACGCTGGACGACCAAGGGTTCTGCGAAGTCGAAGGGCCGACGCTGCACACCGTTCCAGGTGGTGCCGCTGCTCGTCCGTTCGAAACGCATCACAACGCTTTGGACATGAAGCTGACCATGCGGATCGCGTTGGAACTGCACCTCAAGCGATTGATGGTCGGTGGGATGGAACGCGTTTACGAACTGGGACGCGTCTATCGCAATGAAGGCTTGTCGCCACGGCACAACCCTGAGTTCACGATGCTGGAAACCTATCAGGCGTACGGCAATTACGAATCCATGATGGATCTGACGGAGAAGATCATCTGCGACGCGATCGAAAAGATCGGCGGTGGATTCAAACGTGAATACAACGGCACCATGTTGGACTTCACGCCGCCGTTCCAGCGTGCGACGTATGCGGAATTGTTCGAGAAGGCCACCGGCATCGATCCCGCCGACGAAGACGCGGTCAAGGAATACGCCAAGGGGCTGAAGCTGACCATCGATGGCAAACACCCTGATGTGATCCGCAATGAGATCTTTGAAGAGAAGGTTGAGGATTCATTGCAAGGCCCGATCTTCGTGACCGACTATCCGGCCAGCATCTGCCCGCTGACCAAACGCAAGAAGGACAACCCCGAAATCGCCGAGCGATTTGAGATGTTCATCTGCGGAATGGAATTGGCCAACGCCTACACCGAGCTGAACGATCCCGATCTGCAAGAAGAGTTGTTCAAGACTCAGCTTGAAGGTCAGGACGACGAAGACTCGATGGCCAAGATGGACCACGACTTCGTTCGCGCGTTGCGTTACGGCATGCCGCCCGCTGGTGGACTGGGGATCGGCATCGACCGCTTGGTGATGGTTTTGACGAACCAAAAATCCATTCGCGATGTGATTCTATTCCCCGTCCTTCGCCCCGAGTGAGCCGCTGATGGGCTGCGTGGCGACCGCCTCACGCTCGATTAAAACAGTGTGTAGATAAACGGTGCCGCGCCGCTGCTGGCCATGATGCTGAGCAAGCCCACCAGCAACAGCGATCCGATCAGAGGGATCATCCACCACTTCTTGTTCTCGCGCAGGAACATCACGAATTCTTGCAGCAGGCCAATGTCCTGCTGTTCCGATTCGCGTTCGAAATCGCTGGGAGGCGTGGGCTCGGTGGGCGTTTTTGGATCGGACATAGGGAAGCTAAAACTGCTTGAAGTATTGGTCGGGTGTGGGCGTTGATTCGCGGTCGTTCCAGTTACTGGAGCGGCCTTCTTGTTTCAGATTCAGTGGGTCGTGCCCGATCGCTCTCAAGATTAAAGCGATGGGCGTCAGAACGACAAAGTAGATCGTTCCAAACAGCAGATGGCCAACACAAAAGGCGATCGGGTATGTCGCGTATTGCCAGCCGCGAATGATGGGTTGTTGGGAAGCGGTCCAAGCATAGTAGACGGCCGCTACGGCGAGTCCCGCGATCAGCAAAACGAGATTGAGCCATTGCCCAAAGTCGCTCAGCAAAAACGAAGCGATGATAAGGAGTAGGCCCAGCGATAGCCCAAACCAGCGACGCATCGACGGTGATGGTGGAGCATTGAGATCGATTAGTGGCATGGTGGAAAAATCAATCGGGAGCCAGATTGGACAGGTAGGTTTGACTGGAGGCGACCGCACTCTCGGGCTGTTCCTCGCGGAGCATCAAATGATTGCCCACGACCAAGACATCCATTTGGGTCGCCATGAAGCAACGGTAGGCGTCCGCCGCCGTTCGCACGATGGGTTCCCCTCGCACGTTGAAGCTGGTGTTGATCAGTGCCGGACAACCAGTTTGCTCGTGGAACTCTTTGAGCAATGAATGGAATCGAGGCTGGCGATTTTCGCTGACGGTCTGAACTCGAGCCGAATAATCCAGGTGAGTGATGGCGGGCAAGTCACTTCTGACTTGGCGAACGCGTTCGATGCCATCGACGGGAGTGGTCGCATCTTTCCTTCGAGATGGCAAGACATCAAACGTGAACAGCATGTAGGGACTGGATGAATCCTTTTTCATCTCGAAGCAATCACCAGCGCATTCTTCCAAAACCGAAGGAGCAAATGGCCGGAAAGATTCGCGGTATTTGATCTTCAGGTTCATGGTCGACTGCATCTCTGTGTTGCGAGGGTCGCCCAAGATGCTGCGGTTGCCAAGTGATCGCGGGCCGAACTCCATGCGTCCCTGGACCCAGCCGACCACCTTTCCTTCTGCCAATAACCCTGCGACACGTTGGTCGAGATCCGCCACGTGATCGAATGTCTGAACAACGGCACCTGACCGAACCAGGGCATCGAGTTCATTCGATTCGTCGATCGGTGGACCCAGCAACGATCCGTGTTGGGCGTCCTGAGGATTCGCCGTTCGCGAATTTCCTAGCAGTCGGTGCCATATCAGCCAAGCGACTCCGAGGGCGCCGCCGGCGTCTCCGGCCGCTGGTTGAACCCAGATGTTTGCGAAAGGTCCCTCTCGCAACAGTCGTCCATTCGAAACGCAGTTCAGAGCGACACCACCCGCTAGGCAAAGCGAATCACTTCCCGTTTGACGGTGAACATGAGAGGCGAGCTTGAGGATCACTTCTTCCGTGACGACTTGGATGCTTGCCGCGATATCCATGTCGACTTGTCTGACCAGTGACTCTGGATCACGGCGAGAGATACCAAGCAAGCGTTCCAGCTTTTTGCCTGTCATTCGAAGTGTATGAGCGAACGTGAAGTAGTTCATGTTCAGCTCATAGCTTCCGTCTTCGTTCACGCGAATCAATTCTTTGCGAATGACATCGGCAAACGTCGGTTCGCCATAAGGGGCGAGCCCCATCAATTTGTATTCGCCGGAATTGACTCGGAAGCCACAAAAGTAGGTGAAGGCTGAATAGAGCAAGCCAAGTGAGTGTGGGAACCGGATGTCTTGTTTCAGTTCGAGCTTTTCGCGATTCCCAATTCCCCAACTGGTCGTGGTCCATTCGCCAACACCATCCACCGTCAGGATTGCCGCTTCATCAAACGGGCTGGGGTAGAAAGCACTCGCCGCGTGTGATTCGTGGTGTTCGCAGAAAACGATTCGCCGTTTGGTTCGGCCACCAAGGTGCCTGCGGATTTCGCGAGGAATGTGCAGCTTGAGTTGCAACCATGGCGGCATCGCGCGCGAAAAGGATGCGTATCCACGTGGAGCGTATGCCAAGTAGGTTTCCAGCAACCTTTCAAACTTCAGCAATGGCTTTTCGTAGAACCCGACGTAGTCGATGTCTGAGACGCTCGCACCGATCGACTCCAGGCATCCAGCCAATGCCTCGCTGGGGAACGCCGCGTCGTGCTTCTTTCTCGTAAAGCGTTCTTCGCTCGCAGCTGCGACCACAACGCCATCGTTGATCAAGGCGACGGCGGAATCGTGATAGAAGGCAGAGACGCCAAGGATGAGTGTCATGGCAGCAGTTTAGCGTGATCGATTGCCCATGCGATGCTCTTCGGTCGGTGTTGTTCGCGGGACAGATACGTCGCCTATTCTACATGCGACTGCAAACCGTCATTGGTTGCGAGGTGCTTCAAGGTGCGTCTGTCTCACGATTCACGCGGCTGCACCGAAGTTCGAGCAAAGAGTCCGACGACGGGATCGACCATCGAGCCGTCTTCGGATGCGTTCGGTCACGCTTGCAAATCAGGCGTTGTGTTGTTCCAGACGGCGAGCGATCTCATCTTTGACCGCGTTTGCATCGGCCGGCAAGTGGACCGCCGGGTTGGCGTGTTTGCTGTCGATGCCTTCGAGTGTGGACTCGTGGTAGCCGACTTTGAAATCCGTGAATTTCAATCCGTGAGCGGTGCTGATGACAACGGTCTTGTCCTTCGATGAGATCTCGCCACGATCGATCAGTTTCTTCAACACGGCCAAGGCGACGCCGGTGTGAGGGCAAGTGAACATGCCGGTCAGGTCAGCGGACGCGGAGGCTTCGGCCAACTCGTTCTCGGAAGCTTGTTCGACAATGCCATTGGTTTCTTGGACGGCTTTGACCGCTTTGGCGTAACTGACCGGATCACCGATGCGGATCGCATTGGCGAGAGTGTCCTGAGCGGTGACGCTGACCTTTTCCGCAAAGCCGTTCTTGTAAGCGGTGTAGAACGGGTTGGCTCGTTCGGTTTGGGCGGCGACCAATCGAGGCATGCGGTTGATCAGTCCCAAGTCCATCATCAGCTTGAATCCCTTGTAGAGGGCGCTGATGTTTCCGAGGTTGCCAACTGGGATGATGATCCAGTCCGGCACTTCCCATTCGAATTGGCGAACCATTTCGATGCCGACCGTTTTCTGTCCTTCGATGCGAAGGCTGTTCATCGAGTTGGCGAGGTAGATCGAATTGTCCTTCGTGACTTCTTGGACGATTTTCATGCATCCGTCGAAGTCCGTATCGAGAGCTAGCACGTGAGCGCCATTGGCGACCGGCTGGATCAACTGAGCCGTGCTGACTTTTCCAGCCGGCAAGAAGATCACCGCGGGGATACCGGCGTAGGCGGCGTAGGCGGCTAATGCCGCGCTGGTGTCACCGGTGCTGGCACAGGCGACAGCTTTGACGCTGCTGCCTTGAGCCATCATTTGTTTGACGACGCTAACCAAGACGGTCATGCCCAGGTCTTTGAAGCTGCCCGTGTGGCTGTTGCCGCAGAGTTTGATCCACAGATCCGGCACGCCGAGTTGGGCGCCGAGTCGCTCGGCCCAGAAGAGGTTTGTGTTTCCTTCGAACATGCTGACGACATTTTCGTCTGCCAGCGAAGGAACGACCCACTCTCGCATGCCCCAAACACCGCTGCCAAACGGCCATTTCGAGGTGCTGGCACGGGAGTCGAAAAGCTGTTGCCACTGATAGGCATTCTTCTTTTTCAGCGGTTCTCGCTCGTGATAGACCTCCAACAGACTGCCGCAGGTTGGGCAGGTATAGATCACATCAAAGATCGAGTGTTTCGCGCTGCAGCCTGAAATGCAGCGGAAATAGGTGGTTTGGTGATCCACGTCCGGTTTGGACTCGACGGCGAGAGACATGAGGAGATCCTGGTGCGATGGGAATAGGGGCCGATATTATGGTCACAGCCCACTCGCAGGCAAAGGGCGAACCAAAAGTGGCTTGAACTGAGTTTGTCGGCCAGTTTTGGGTCGCTTCGCCAGCATTCCGTCCGAGTGACGGTCCCGCCGCCAACCAGGCTCAGCGGACCCCGTAATATGGGACGCCGTAATACCGTGGCACGGTGTAGTAGGTACCGGTTCCGAACTGCACTCCGCCCGCGGGGCCGATCTGCAGTCCGGTTCCACTGACGGTTCCGGGGACAAAACCG
>NZ_DDGH01000089.1:115713-138786 GCF_002337565.1 Rhodopirellula sp. UBA1907
GGGGACAAAACCGTAGCCGTAACTGCGGTAGCCGTACCCGTATCCGCCGTATCCGTATCCACCATAGCCGCGACGAAAGCCATAACGACGTGGGGTGTTGTAGTAATAGTTCGTCACCGACCCGCGATTGGCGTTGCTCGTGCTAACGGTGGGGCGATTGGCGGAGTAAACGCCTTGCTGCCCGATGACGGCGCTTCCGCCACGATTGAATCCGTTGCTCTCGATTCCATAGCGATAGCCCTGGGCGGATGCGTCAGGGGCGAGTGCAAATGCACCCAGCATCCCGATGACCAGGGTTGCGAGACCGGCCGAGGCCCATGGCGGCAAGCGGCGATGAGTCGATTGAAGTGTTTTGTTGGACGTGTTCATAGTGCACCTGAATGGTTGCTGGGGAGGAGAGATCGGAACGGTTTGCGACGGGATCCACTGAATTTTATGCGTCGCGAAAACGGAAGTTCTGGGAATAAAATGTCTGATCAAGTCACGGCTTCCGCCAAATCTTTTTTGGGTAGGATGCGATTAAGTGGCACTGTTGGCCGATTTTCACGTGCCTTCGGTGTGCCGTAGCACCGGTCCATAGACGGCGAGCCACTTTGTTAGACTGGCGGCGATTCGTTTTTTGCTTCTCTTTCGCGAATGGTTGCTATGGCTCGTTATTGGTTGATATGTCTCGGATTGGTTCTGGTGATTGGATGCAGCAAATCTGATTCCAGTTCCTCGGCGAAAACACAATCAGGTTCCGGTGCGGTCGCGGATGCATCGGCGGATGCGACTGGTTTCCCGCGACAGTGTGGCGACTACACCGTTTTGGGCATTTTGACGGACAACCAAGACAACTCAAAAGCAAAGGAAAACGCCGAGACGACTTTGCTGCGTCATCCGGATGTGGCTTGCTTGGTCGGTTTGTGGAGCCAGAACACACCGATGATTCTGGCCGGTCTTCGAAGCAGCGATGCGCTCGGAAAAGTCGCGGTGGTTGGTTTTGATGAGCACCCGGACACTTTGGCGGGGATCCGTGACCAATCGGTTTACGGCACGATCGTGCAGCAACCCTACGCATTCGGTTATCGCAGCGTGCAGTGGCTGACGACGATGGCGAAAGGCGGCGAAGTCGAGGTGCCGGAGTCGGGAATGATCATCATCCCTCACCGATCGATCACCGGTGCAAACGTCAACGAGTTTGCCGCAGACATCGATGCGATCAAGTCAGGCAAAGGACCAATCTTGTCCGGCGACGAGCAGATCGACGGATCGGGAATTCGAGTGGCCTACATCACCAATTCGTTGGATCCGTTTTGGACTTTGGCCGATGCCGGTTGCAAGCGTGCGGCGGAGCAATTCGGGTGCGAAGTTGATGTGCAAATGCCATCGAGCGGTTCCATCGAAGAGCAAAAGCGATTCTTGGAATCCAATGTCGCGGCAAAGGTGGATGGGATCGCGATCAGCCCAATCGATCCTGAAAACCAAGTCGGCATGATCAACGATGCGTGCGAAGTCACCACGGTGATCTGTCAGGACAGCGATGCACCGGCTTCTCGTCGCAAGTTCTATCTCGGAACGAGCAACTACTTGGCCGGACGTGCCGCCGGCAAGTTGATTCAAGAAGCCATTCCGGAGGGCGGCGAAGTGATGCTGTTCGTCGGGAAGATGGAAGTGCTCAATGCTCAAGAACGCAGTCAGGGCATCATGGATGAACTGGCGGGCAAGCCGATTCCGGCCATCTTGCAAGGCAACTGATTGCCAAAGCGATGCCGATTTGAGAGCAATCCTTCGCCGGTGCGATCCGCATAACCGGAATCAGTGGCGGCGAGGGCGAGCATTCAACCGTCTTTCCCTCTTCTCGCGGGAAGGATTGAGACGGCTCGGGTCGAAAGGTGACGTAGGTTTCCGTGTCGAGCGAGGGTGTGCCTGGTTCGATGCGACGTGGAAACCTTTTTGAGAGTTTGACCATGAGTGCCATCCCTCCCGCTGTGCAGCAAGTCCTTCAGGCTCGCCAGGACGCGACGCAAACGCAGATCGATGTCGCGTTGTTGGGGCAGAATCTGGATGTGCAACGGCAAACTGGCGACGCGATCGTTCAGATGATCTCCGAAGTCGTCGACGTTCAAAAACAACTCGCCAGCGGCCACATCGACGTCCGCGTTTAGCATTCGGCGAGGGCGTCTGGTGGTTGGCGAGCACGCGGCGAGCCAGCATCACGCTCAGCCAGCTCAATATTCCGCCAGCCAGCATTCTGTGAGGCAGGCACCAACGACGGCTTTGATCAGCCGGTCGTTTTTTCAGCGGCCTTCGCGAAGGCGGTAGCCCAGGAAGTTGTCCAGCTCCGCTTCTTTCTCAATCGCCTGGACCGTCCGTTCGATGTCGTATTCGACTCGTCGAAACATCACCAAGTCCGGTTCCACAATCGCGTAGCAACTGCGTGGGTCGCCATCACGCGGCTGGCCAACGCTGCCGACGTTGATCATCAATTTCGCATTGGGATCGGCCAGTGAATATCCGGTTCCGGTGTCAGCGGGACGGACGAAGCGTTGCTCCATCGTGAACACACCGGGGACGTGGGTGTGCCCTTGGAAGCAAACTCGCGGGACCAACGAAAACAGCTTTTCCATTTTCTTTGTGTTCTGAGCGTCTTCCGGAAAGACGTATTCGTTCGTCGGTCCACGCGGTGAACCATGAACAAACAACCAATGGTCTTCACGAACGGTACGAGGCAAAGCGCACAGGTATTCGATTCGTTTGCGGCTGGCTCCCGGATCGTCGCCGGTTTCTTCGAGCTGGCTGCGGGTCCAGAAGATTGCTTGTTCGGCCGCGACGTTGAAGCCTTCCGGATCGAACAGCGAACTGCTGTCGTGATTCCCCAAGACGCAAAAGTTGAAACCCATCACGGTATCGAGGCAGGCACACGGTTCCGGGCCGTAACCGACCACATCGCCCAAACAGACGATACGGTCGACCTTTTGTGATTCAACGTCCGCGAGGACGGCTTCGAGCGCGGACAGGTTTCCGTGGATGTCGCTAAGAATGGCTGTACGTGTCACCCGATCAATGTCCTCGCTTCAGTCGATCGCCGAGGGCATCGTCCAGGTCGGGTTGAGCGTAAATCTTTTGAGCCGTCTTCTCGAAGTCGTATTCGACGCGGCGGTAGGTCACCGTCTTCGCGTCGGTATCCAAGATGATGTAGCACGATTGATTGTTCTCGTCTCGCGGTTGGCCAACACTACCGACGTTGATCATCAGCTTGTTGTTGCCCAACGCGTAGGTGTGATCGCATTCGTCCGGCGTGACGAATTCACATTCGGTGGTGAACACGCCCGGCAGGTGGGTGTGGCCCATGAAGCAGTATTGATCGATCTTGCCAAACAAGATTTCCATCTTGCGAGCGTCGTACATGTATTCGGGGAAGACGTATTCGTTGGTCGGATCGCGAGGCGAACCGTGGACGAACTTGAATTCGCCGTCGTCGATGAATCGCGGCAGTTCGCCGAGGAAGTCCCACCGAGCGTTGACTTGTGCGGGACCGCCTTTGCCACTGTCCAGCTCGTCACGAGTCCAGTAGATCGCTCGGAGTGCCATTGGGTTGAAGCCATCCGGATCAAACAAAGCCGCTTGGTCGTGGTTGCCAAGAATGGTGTGTTTGCACCGACGCATCACCAGATCCAGGCACTCGCATGGATTGGGGCCGTAGCCGATGATGTCACCCAGGCATATGACTTCTTGGACACCGACTGAGTCGATATCTTCCAGAACCGCTTGCAGCGCTTCGAGGTTCCCGTGGATGTCGCTGATCAACGCTCGCTTCACAAAATTCCTCGGTCACCTCACCTGGATGCTAAACCTGCCGGGTGTCATTGTAGTCTGGACTAAATTTGCACGACAATCCCACGCAATTGACTCGGCGAGTTCCCGACGATGCACTCCAAGACCGAATCTGACAACCAGCGACCCGTGACCGGATTGGCTCTCGAAGTCATCGGTCGCGAGGGATCCGTGGCGTTCATTCGAGATGGTGATGTGGTTCAGTCGACCGACTTACCCAGCGAAGTTCGCGCGACCGCGTCGTTGACACCTGCTCTTGAGTCGTTGCTGGCAAGCACGAACACAGCCGCAAACGACTCCGAACCTAGCCAGGCCGAATCGCCACTACCAACGCAAACCAGTCGTCCAGATTTCATCGCGGTTGCCGATGGGCCGGGATCGTTCACCGGTTTGCGTATTGCCGCAGCCACAGCGAAAACACTGGCTTATGCCTGGGGAATACCCGTGGTGACGTTGGATTCGTTGTCAGTTTGGGCTGCGGCCGTGTTGCCGGCGGGATCAGCCGAGGCGGAAATTTCGCACGCCGATATGCCTCGCGTCGGTCAGCAAATGATCGTTGGCTTGGATGCCTATCGAGGTCAAACGTTCGTGGGGACGTTTGTTGCCACGGAAGCCGGATGGCAGCCGGACGAAGAAATCGAACTGCTCGATCGAGCTGATTGGCTCAAGACGTTGGAATCGGCCTCGTCCGGAACGTGGCTGACCGGAGACGCGATCAAACCCGGTCTACCGACGGAGAATCTGCGGGTGGTCGACCGAAAGCAACCTCTGGCTTCCGCTCTGGCAAAACTCGCTTACCAAAAATATTTGGCGGCACAAACCACCGATCCGATGGAAGTCTTGCCCAGGTACTTTCGCCCGAGCGCTGCCGAAGAGAAGGCAGCGTCCTCCAAATAACCGATCGATTGCCGACCGGTTTTTGGGCTTCTATCGCCGAACGGATGTTCATTCGCCGGCGTTTGGAAAGACCAGATCGGTGATTAGCGAATCGCACTCATGTAGAAGCTGAACATACGCTCGTCGTCGGTGTCAGCCTTGAGTACCGGGAATGCGAAGTCGAACGCCAGCGGGGCTGGGCCGAGCATCGGGATCGCAACGCGAAGACCGACGCCGGGAGCGACTCGGAAATTGTCCGAGTTGATTTCGATATCCTGTTCAACCGTTCCGAAGTCGACAAACGCGACGCCTCGAAAAGCATCATCCGCAGTCAGCGGGAACATGTACTCGACCGAGTTCAGCCATTGGAATTGGCCACCGACCTCGACGCCATTGATGACGGGGCTGGCACCGCGGAAGTCGAAACCTCGAATGGTTGCGTAACCACCGGCGAAGTAGTTTTCGAAGATCGGTGTTTCATCGCCACTGAATCCAAGCTGAACGCTGTACGAAAGTGTTTGCTTGCCTGAGCCGTCGGCACGTTCACGAAGCAGCAAGTATTTGCGGTACTCGGCTTCAAAGGTGGAGTATTCATAATCGCCGAAGGTTTGTTCGAAGCTCAGCTCAAAATAGTGACCACGACTGGGTTGAAGCGGGCTGTTTCGAGTGTCGTGAATCAGAGAGGCCATGCCGCTGTACAGGCCGTTGTCTCCGAGCACGTCGTTCAGCTCTGGCACCGTGTTGACTCGTGGGTCGGTGATTTCGACGTTTTGGCCGCTCACACCCAATGACACGGAAAGGTCAGGCGTGACGCGATAGCCAAAACTGATTCGGCCACCGAGACGGTTTTCATCCCAGTCGTCGTATCTACGGTCGTACAAGAATCCGCTGAGCGACATGCTGATCGGCAGATAGCCCAGCAGGTTCGGGTCGGCGAACTGGGCTGTGTAGCGTTGGTAGTTGCTACCGGGAGCGGCTTCCAGTCGAAACGTTTGCCCGGCACCACGGAACGCGGTTCCGCTGAACAAATCACCAAACGAGCGAGGCCAACGGCTGATGTCAAAGTTGCGTTCGTCGATCGTGACTTGGCCGGTGACGCCTGCGTCACTGTTGACCGCACCACCGAACATCAAACGTCCTGTCCGTGCGGGATAACCCTGGATGATCAGATCGGCTTCGCGAACGGTGGGTTGGTTGACAACGGGAGGTGCCAAATTGGGCGACGATGGAAAGCTGCCCTGCAACGGCCCGGGCAAAGCACCACCTTGGTAGACGTCACCTTGGTAAGTCTGATCCGGGTAGGCTTGGCCTTGGTAGCCGCCGTTTTGATAGGTCGGCGCGGCGTAGGGATTGCCAGGAGCCGGAGCGGGGGCAGGTGTGGTTGGAACGGCGGTTCCCGGGCCACTGTAAGTGGAGGGGCCACCGTAAACCGATTGTCCATAGGTCGAGTTGGCGGGTGCCGATGGTTGGTTTTGGTATGACGGTGGCGCGCCATAGGCCGAGGGCGGCGGCGTCGGAGGCGGGTATGCGGTTTGGGCTGCACTTTGCGACGATGAGACGAAGCCGGATGATAACGCGAGCAATGCCGATGCCGAGACGCGAGTCCACAGCGAGCGATTGATGTCATCGAGCCAGCGCGATGCCGTGTGATGCTTCGAATTCATCGAAGCATCGGGTTCAGAAGATTGGGTCACAGCACGCATCCATGACTTGAAGCGAAACTTGAGCGGGAGTGATTTCAATGTTGCCTTGAAGTTCATCTTTGCGATCCCTCCAACGGCTTCACGATGATGTCTGGTGGTTCAGCGATTGTTGGGTTGGTTTCCAGCAGATTGCTTCGTTCGATTCGGTTGCGGCCGGTTTCTAAGTCGCGTCGGTCGATGTAGTCACCTTCTCGCATTTCGATCAGGTTCAACATGGTGGACTCTCGCATCAGGTGAGGTTCACCGTCGATTTCCACCCGAATGCTGTTCACTTTCCAACGATCGCCTTCGGTGATTTCGTAGACCAAGTCGACGATGCCGTTCTCGTCACGCATGATCGTTTTTGGGTTGACCTCGGCGTAGATGAATCCGAGTTCGCCATAGCCGTAAACAATTTCGCCGATGTCTTTTCGCATCTTGGTGCCGCTGAATGTGTCGTTTGCTTTCAGCTCGAGGCGTTTGCGAAGCGATTCTTCGGTGACGTATTCGTTGCCAACGATTTGAACGTCACCCACTTTGAAACGTGGGCCTTCGTGGACGACAAAAACAATCGTCAACCATGTTCCGGTTTCATCGAATTCTATCCGGCGTCCGACGGTCGCGGTGAGGAAGCCGAGGTTGTGGTAGTACGATGCCAACACGTTGACGTCCGCATCGATTTTTTTCATGTCTGCGACGTTGCCGATGTAGCTCATGATGCCCATCATTGGGCCGCGGCTTTGGATGACCTTCTTCAGACGCGATTCGCTAACGATCGAAGCACCCTCGATTTGAATGTCTTCGATGCGTTCTTTGGGGCCTTCGTTGATTCGGAAGACAACCGCGTTGGTGTCACCGGGCAGTCCGATGCCGGCTTCAATCGCGGCTTGGTTGAAGCCTTCCTCGTGGTAGTAGTCGAGCAATCGACGCTTGCCAGTTTCGATCGCGAATTCGCTGAGTGGGTCGCCTTCGGTGATGCCCGAACGGCCCGACAATTCACGGTCGTTCATCCGGTAGTTGCCGTGATAGATCACCTTCGACACCATCGCTCGTTCGCGAACATAGAACGTGACCAGCACGCTCTTCTGCGGTGCGTTGCTGGACCCGTTGGCTCGGGTGATACGTTCTTCGGTTTCGAAGGTGACGTGATCGAAAGAACCCATGTCGTTCAAGCGACTGACGTCCGACAGGACCGTTTCTTCGCTGTAGAAACGACCTTTGCGGGTTTGCAGTTCCGCCAGGATATCGGTGGTGCTGATGACCTGATTGCCGATCAGCCGGACTTCGGCGACGACCGCATCACCATCTTCGCGACGCAGGGCCATGCCATCGCGGTTGTGGATGTGGTCGCGAAATTTTGGTTTGGTTGCGGCTGCAGGTGCCTGAGCTTGGCCTCCGCCCATTCCACCACCGCCACCGCCGAATTGTGCGAGGAGATTGGTTGGTGAGCAGGCAATTGCCAGACAGCAAACAAAACACGCCAGGAAGCGGTGTTTTGGGAGGTCGCAGTGGTAGAGTCGAGACGGCATGAGCAGCCATATCCGTGGCACGAGAATTGAGGTCTTCCCGTCTCTACCAATGCTCGCGCGGGTGCCACAAGGCGAATACGTCCCCACCCACGAACTTCAATCAACTTTGCAAAATTGTTCGATTTGCTGAGAAAGATCGATTTGGCAAGCGGCAGCCATTCCGCCACATCGAACATCGACTTGGGCTGGCGAAAGCGGTCGTGAAACACATCTGTTTCCCGCTCGCGATCGGTTGAGAAAATGCCGCTTGTGAAGTTGCCCCGAGAAGGTACCCAGCGAAGGATCTCAGGGGGCGCCGTGTTCGATTAACTTCTGCTGAAGCGACTCAAAGAAACTGCGGTCTTTGGCGTATTGGTCCGGATCCATTTGGTTTTTGAAGTAATCCAAGTAGTCGATC
This sequence comes from Rhodopirellula sp. UBA1907, assembly GCF_002337565.1. NCBI lineage: Bacteria > Pseudomonadati > Planctomycetota > Planctomycetia > Pirellulales > Pirellulaceae > Rhodopirellula > Rhodopirellula sp. UBA1907. The sequence continues at coordinate 124,014 of NZ_DDGH01000089.1, forward strand.
CAGCCTTTGGTTTCATCGACGAAAGAGTATTCGGGATCAGCCATTGGATTGACCCAATCTGGATCGCCCGGTTCGCGTTGGCCGGTGATTTGGCCATTGCCGTCGACAATGAAATTCGCCGTCAGAACGGGAAGCTTCATTCGCAACTCGTAGATCGCACGCTCGCCCCAAGACATGCCCGCGGTCGCTTCCTCCCAAGCCTGTGTCACCTCGGGCGACGTTGTGCTGTCCGGGAACCGAATGCCGTTGGCTGCGCCCGATTGAGTGATCCCGTCGCGGTTGAGGTCGACCTGCGCCGCCGGTGGCACCAATAGATTCAGAGCCCCTTCTTCACTCAGCGAATCCACTTGGATCGGATCCGCCAATCGATGAATCGTTTGAACGGTCTTGAGTTCCTCAGGTGGCAATCCGCGAAGGAATTCTTTCGGTGCCGCATAACCACCTTCGTCGTATGCCTTGGACATGACGTTCGCATAAGTCTCGCCCAACGCGGCGGCATCCTCTTGACCGCGATAGCGGCCGAGTTGTTCGACTCGGTACCAATTGGTCCACGACTGCTCGATTTGGGAATCAAGCGGTGTGTCAGTGGCGACCGGTTCTGCGCTCGCATATCCCTCCCGTCCAAAGTTTGCCAGCACTTCGCTGAAAACACTTTGCACGTTTTGGTTGGCAGCTCGACGATGGTCTTCGAGCGTCATCACACCGGATTGTCGCGTGTCGATTCGCACTTGAGGGTTCGCTCCATGCAAGCGGGACGTTCCTCACGCTTATCGACCAATGCCGATGTTCAAGTTTGATGGTTCACGATGGATTTTCGCAGAATATCGATTAGGTCGACTCTATCGCGAGAGTTTTAGATCCACAAAAGATCGAACCTGACTGGTGATAGCACGTTCAGTGGGCAGTCGTTCCATCGAGCTCGCACCGTAGAAACCATCGATCGGGCAACGGTCCATGACGTACTGAGCATCATCTGGTTCCGCGATCGGGCCGCCATGACACAGCACGAACACGTCCGAACGAACGTCACGTGCGGCGGAAGCGATTTCGCTGACCAAACGCACACTGTCATCCAGCGTCATCGCGGTTTGCGCGCCAATGGTTCCCGAAGTTGTCAGCCCCATGTGCGCGACGATGATGTCGGCACCCGCAGTTGTCAGCTCACGAGCTTGTTCCGCATCAAACGCATACGGTGTGGTCAGAAGATCCATTTCGTGAGCCGCGGCGATGCATTCGATTTCCAATTGGAAGCTCATTCCCGTTTCTTCCAAGTTGGCTCGAAACGTTCCGTCGATCAGGCCGACGGTGGGGAAGTTCTGAATGCCGGCGTAACCGAGAGACTTCAGTTCTTGCAAGAAATGATCTCGCAATAGAAACGGATCAGTCCCGCAAACGCCGGCCAGCACAGGTGTGTGCTTCACGGCGGTCAAGATCTCCGGTGCCAATTCCTTCACGATTTCGTTGGCGTTGCCATAGGGCAGCAGTCCTGACAACGAACCTCGTCCCGCCATTCGGTAGCGACCCGAGTTGTAGACAACGATCAAGTCGATGCCGGCTTCTTCTTCGCACTTGGCCGAGATTCCGGCGCCCGCGCCGCCGCCGATGATTGGTTTGCCAGCCGCTTGTTTCTCTCGAAAGCCGGCCAGGATAGATTCGCGTGTTTGAGTCATGGTGCGTGGTTTTGGATGAGTCATCAATTGAGAAGCGATCGATTCTCAAGCGGATCCGTCTTGCGACTGGATCCACATCGATCGAAAAGTACCAGTCAACGCTTTCGCGAATTCGGGATCGTTGATGTGATACGGTAAGCGACGAACCGTTCGCTTGGGAGTCGTGTCGATGCACCGCTCCAGTTCGCTGAACAACGCCTCGTCGGCTTCCAAATCAAAGAACGGTTGCCCTGGAGCGTCTAATGCCGATACCCCTTTTTCCGGAATCAGGATTGCCACCTCGGCGGTCGAACGATTCATCTTCCCGGCGATCCATCGAGCGATTTCGCGGTTCTCGTCCGGCGTGGTCCTCATCAACGTGATTTGTGGATTGTGAACGTGAAGCAACCGGTCTTTGAATTTTTCAGGGACGGTCGATCGGGCTCGGAAGTTCACCATGTCGACCGCGCCCAGGCTCATCACATACGGGACTTCCGACTCGATGATCGCATCGAATCGACTCGGGCCAGCCGGGAAGATGCCTCCGACCACTTCGTCCGCGACTTCGGTGGTGGTGATGTCCAAGACGCCGCGAATCAATTTGGACTCGACTAATTTGTCCATCGCTCGACCGCCGGTACCGGTCGCGTGAAAGACCAGCGGATCCAATCCTTCCGCTTCCAATGCAACTCGAACGGCGGTGGCGCAAGTCGTTGTGACCCCGAACATGGTCATTCCAATTGCCGGCCGAACCTTCGTTGTCGGACTCGGGATGGAAACCATGCCCGCCAAAGCGTGCGCGGCGTTGGAAAGAATTTTCGTCGATACTTGGTTAAGCCCAGCTACATCGACGATCGACGGAAACATCACGATGTCGCTGCCGCCAACAAATGCGGAGACGTCTCCGCCGCCGACGGTGGACACCATCACTTTCGGCACGCCAATCGGTAGAGCCGCCATCGCGGGGCAAATCAAAGCGGTTCCGCCGGTGCCACCCAGTCCGATCACGCCCGCGACGCGTCCGGACCGATGTTCGTTTGACAAAAAAGTCTGCAACGCATCGCTCATGGCTTCGATTGCTTGGCCACGATCTTCGCATTTCAATGCATCCGTGTTTGGATTGCAGCCGGCCACCGCGTCTCTTGTGACCGAAGGTTCGATTGACGGCGGATCAAGTGTTCCGACATCGATGGTCGCGACGGACAACCCTTGCGATTTCAATTGTTCCGCGACGAAATTCAATTCCTCGCCTTTGGTGTCCATCGTTGCAATCGCGTAGACCAACGGGACAAGATCGGAGGTGGTCGGTTGCATGGCGAATCAAACAGTCAGACGGGCAATCGTTGGGATCAACTTTTGTTGATCGAGAGGTTTGATGGTGTGGTCAGTGCAAGCCGTGGCCAAGCGTTCTTCCCGATCGCTTTTTATCGCATCGGCGGTTGGCGTGATGGTAGGCAGTTTGCGGTCTCGGCGTTGCAGTTCCGCGGTGGCTCGCAGGCTTAAGTCAGTTTGCTGACCAGGGCGACGAGCTTGGCAGCGTCAATCGGTTTGCTGAGGTAATCATTGCATCCCGCTTTCAGACACAGGTTCATGTCCCCTTGCATCGCGTCCGCGGTCAGCGCGATGATCGGAGCATCGTAACCCAATTCGCGAAGTCTTTTCGCCGTTGCGTACCCGTCCAGCTTAGGCATTTGCATGTCCAAAATAATGACATCGGGCAAGCGTTTGGCCTTCATGCTTTCGATGATTTTTTCGACCGCTTGCAAGCCATCCTCACATTCATCAACGGTCGCGCCGGCTTTGGTCAAGATACGGCGACTCAGGAATCGAATGTCGCGACGATCATCCACCACCAACGCGTAACAGTTCAGTTTGATAGCCGCCGCCGATGAGCACTCCGGTTCGTTCGCTAGTTTTGAATCGGGCTGAGAGTGATCCACCATCGCAACGCCTGTCACGTCGCCGGGGAACACACTCAGAGTGAATGTGCTGCCCACGCCCACTTCGCTTTGGAAGTGGATGGTGCCGCCCAGCATTTCTGCCAATCGTCGGCTGATCGTCAGTCCCAGACCCGTTCCGCCGAAGGTCCGATTCACACTGGAGTCTCCCTGCGAGAAGGGCAAGAACAACTGCTCTTGTTGCTCGGGAGTGATGCCGATGCCCGTGTCGATCACGTCGATGCACAAACGGATCGGATCAGGTTCCATTCGCACCACCAATCGCACATGGCCTTTCGGAGTGAATTTGATTGCGTTGCCAACTAGGTTGATCAAAACCTGTTTGAGCCGTTTCGCATCGGACTGAATCGATGCGGGGATCTGTTGGCCGTAGTCGACGGTCAGTTCCAGTCCCGCTTCTTTGGCGCGGACTTCCATGATGCTTCGAACGTCTTCGATCAAATGAGCAGGATCAAAACGCTCTGATTCCACGTCGAGTTTGCCGGCTTCGATTTTGGACAGGTCCAAGATGTCGTTGATGATATCCAGCAAGTAATCGCCGTTTCGACGAATGGTCTGAAGATGATGCAGACCTTCGGCGTCTTGGATGATGTCTTGCAATAGCTCCGCGTATCCCAGGATTGCAGTCATGGGTGTACGGATTTCGTGTGACATGTTCGCCAGGAATGCACTCTTGGATGCGCTGGCTTCGTTGGCTCGTCGTTCGCTTTCTCGCAACGTTTCCGCTTGCACGTGTTCCTGCGTTGAATCCCAGTTCACTCCGTACATCCGAGTGACGTTGCCGGACTTTCCGCGGACGACTTCGCCCATGCCGGTGATCCATCGCATTTCACCATCCGGTCGGACGATGCGGAACTCGTATTCGTAGTCGTGGTTGCCTTCGATTGCTTCTTGCCAATGTCGTTTCAGTTCCTCCACATCATCGGGATGAGTCAGCGAGAAACAGAGTTCGGGACTGCCCTTTCGATCGTCCGTTACACCGAATAGCTCGTACATCTCCTTGGTCCAGTAGCTCTTCTTGGGCGTCCATTCCCAAGCCGCCATGCCACCGGCACGGAGTGCCATTTGCATCCGTCTCGATGCATTCTTTTTGGCTTGCTCCGAACGAACACGGTCGCTCACGTCGCGAACAATGCCAACGTATCGGTGCTCACCAGACAACGATGTCTCACTGACTGACAAATCCAAACTGAATGTGGACCCGTCTTTTCGCCGGCCGGTCACTTGGCGTTGTTGGCCGATGATGTGACTGTGACCTGTTTCTTCGTAGGTCTTCAGATAGCCGTCGTGCTCGCTGTGTTCTGGTTCGGGAATCAATACATTGATGTTGCTTCCGGTTAGTTCGTCGACTTCGTAACCAAAAATTTTGGCTGCGGCGATGTTGACGGAGTTGATGATTCCACGACGATCAATCGTGATGATGCCGTCCACCGCCGTGTTGAAGATGGCTTCCAATCGGACCGCGACTTCTTGCTGTTTCAATTCCGCTTTTTTGCGATCACGGATGTCGACTCCTGACGGAATCAGGTATTCGATGTTGCCGTCGTCATCAAATACTGGAGCGATCATGAAATCGATCAGCACTCCGTCGTCGCCGTGAGCAAACAAGGACACGTCGTATCGCACGGGTTCGCCCTTGAAAGCTCGGTCCATGGCGTCTCGCATCTGCTGGGCAACTTTTGGATCGTAGTTCCACCACGGTGCTTCATGGAACGGTTTGCCAATCACTTCGTGTCGATTGACTCTCGCGTACTCGAGGGATCGATCATCGACTTCCAACAGCAAACCGTTGCGATCGATCACACCAACCAGACCGAGTTGGTTGTTGATGACGCGGCGCAAGTGAGCTTCGCGGTCGGCCAATTCCAAACGGCTTTGCTTTTGATCGTGGATGTCGATGTTCATTCCGACCCAACGATTGACCGTACCATCGGGACGACGTTGAGGTGCCGTGCGGACTTGGAACCATCGGTATTCGCCGTGACGGTTTCGCAGACGATATTCCATCACGAGCGGGCGATCTTTGGCGACCGCCTCTGTCCACACCTTTTGAGTCAATTCACGATCATCGGGATGAATCGCGTCGAGCCAGCCGAAGCCGAGCCATTGATCCAAGGTTTGTCCCGTGTATTCACGCCAACTTGGTGAATCAGAATCGGCGACACCATCCGTATTAGCGATCCAAACGATTTGAGCCGAGGCCCGGACGAGTGATTGAAACAGCTCTTCGCTTTCTCGGAGCTGCGTGACATCGGTGAAGGTGATCACGATGCCATCGTGATCGCCAGAGTGGGATTGATACGGCAACACACGACGGATGAACGCTTTGCCGGTGTTTGCAACGATCGTGTGTTCGACACCGTCCTCTTTGATCAGTTGTTCCCAATCGGGAAGCGGCGGCATGTCACGCACGTTGGGAACGATTTGCGTGAGCGGTCGACCCACGTCGGTCGCAATCAAACCATAGATTTCCGTCGCCGCGGGGGTGAAACTTCGAATCGACAGATCATCGTCCAGGAAGATCGTTGCAATTCGTGTGCTGCGCAGAAGGTTCTGCAAATCCGCGTTGGCCCGGGCAACCGCTTCACTGCTGCTGCGGATTTCCTCTTTGGAGATCTCCAGCATTTCATTGGCCGTTTGCAGACCTTGGTTCATCGCGAGAAGTTCGTTGTACGACGACGTCAGCTCCTCGTTGGTGGCCTCCATTTCTTGAATTGATCGATCGAGGTCATCTCGGGTCGTGGCAAGTTCTCGTTCGAGTTGTTCAATCCGTTTTTGAGCCTGGGGATCCGCGGTGCTTGATGGATCGGAACCGGCTGAATCATTCGTGGGCGAATCCGAATGCGATACGGGAGGACCCAAATCCTGAAACGCCACCATGAACAACTCGGTTTCGTGACCGAGTTGCATCATCGGTTGAATCGTCAACTTGACGTGCTGTTCACCGCTGTCACTGATGATCGTTAGGTCATCACGAACCACTCGTCGGCGATTCGCCTTGGCTTCCGCGAATGCACCACGAAGGCCGATTCGCAGATTGATGTGAGCCATCTTGATCAAGTTGTTCTGGTGCAAACCTTCGCCAGCGGAAAGATACGGGCTGGTATCAGCTAGCGAGCAGACGACTTTGCCATCGACGTCAACGACCACCGCTTTGGGAGCAAATTCATCGAGGATGATTCGCTGCAGCACCTGGTGGATTTCTTTTGTGTCTTCCTCGTTGGGAACGATCGCAGCAGCCTGGGCGGCCTCGACGGCGCTTACAAAACCTCGTGAGTCGCCAATCACGGCGACCGTCTCGGTTCCCTTCCGCTGGTTGATCCGATGCTCTGCGTCGACGGTGCGAAACAGCTCGTCGTGCGACGAAATCGATTCGCTCGGACCAAGAAATAGGTACCCGTTGGGACGCAATGCGTAATGGAAAAGCGGGATCAGCTTTTTCTGAAGGTGCGGACCCAAGTAGACCAGCAGGTTGCGGCAGGAGATCAAATCCTGTCGCGAGAATGGAGCGTCGCTGATGAGGTTGTGCAGCGAGAACAAGATCGACTCGCGCAAATTGCGTTTGGCGTGATAGCGTTTGCCGCGTTTGACGAAGAATTGTTTCAGCCGGGCCTCGGAAATGCTATCGGCAATTCCAAGTGGATAGATACCTTGTCGAGCGATGGCCAAGGCATGCTCGTCAATATCGCTGGCGATGATCTGAAACGTTGGCTGTGATTCGTTTGTGCGATCGTTGCCCTGCTGCGTTTTCAGATGGTCCAGGTGTTCGTAGCAAAGGATTGCCAGCGAGTAGGCTTCTTCTCCGGTGGCGCAACCAGGCACCCAGATTCGAACCGGATCGTTGGAAGTGCGACCTTCAAACAGTCGCGGGATCACTTCGTTAGCCAAGCTCTCGAACGAGTCAGGATCGCGGAAGAACGCGGTGATCCCGATCAACAATTCGCGAAACAGGTTTTGCGTTTCGTCTTGGTCATCGCGCAAACGCTCTGAGTAGTTCGCGACATCGGAGATTTGCAGGATCTGCATCCGCCGCAAAATTCGTCGAGTCAGCGTCGCGGTCTTGTAGTGCTTGAAATTGTGCTTGGTCGCGTTGTAGAGCACGTCGGCGATTTCCGGGATCGACCGTTCGATCTCGTCCAGCATCGATTCACGCGTCAGGTTATTGGATTGCTGCTTCCGATAAGCGACGTAGTCATTCAATTCATTCGCGATTTCTTCGGGCGTGAGGACGTGGTCCGCCACGCCGGTCGTCGCCGCATGTCGCGGCATGGAATCGAATTGTGCCGAAGACGCTATTTGGGTGAACGTCATACCACCAGCGTCGCTGATCGATTTCAGGCCGAGCGTCCCGTCGGTGCCCATGCCGGAGAGAATCACGCCGACGCCCTGCTCGCCCTGTGTCTCGGCGATGGAATGAAAAAAGTGATCGATTGGCGTTGAGGAGGTTTCTTCGGTGGCCGGTTTCAGCATCAACCGCGAACCGCTGCTGATCGATAGCAAGCTGTTTGGAGGACAGATGTAGACCGTGTTCGGTCGAATGAGTTGGCGAGACTTCAGTTCGACGACCGGCAGCGATGTGGCATTCGTAAGTTGATCGAGCCGCGACGCTTGCAATTCCGATGCATCGTGGGCGACGAACACCACCGCCATGTCGGGCGAATCACCCAACGACGCCAGTAGTTCTTGCAGTGCCTCCATCCCGCCCGCGGCAGCTCCCACGCCGACGACCAGAGGTTTGGATTTCGGTTGTGGATCGCTCAATGGAAACGTGTCTCCCGTCCCGCGAACACCGTTGACTGGCAGTTCAGACTTGGGCCGGTAGGGGCAATTGGCATGGTCTTGGAGCGTTGAGGTTCAGAATGCATCGAAACCTTTCCAACAACCTCGCGATGCGAATGACCGAATGGTTCTGATTGGAAGCGACAAGCCCGTTTGGGTCAATCGATCGAGGGCCGCAAATGACGCATACGCGGCTCGATTCAATCCGTTTTGTAATCGAAGACTACCACTGTAGGCGGATGGGCACTCGGCTTTTGCCGCTGATCAATTTCCGATCAATCGACCAGTGATGAAAGAAACCCGATCGAGACCACGAAAACATTCGTTTCCGTTTCGAAAACCGCGGTCCTGCGCAAATCGCAACGGCTGAGCGTGGGAAGGACTGGTTGGATTCGCTCAAAGAGCAGCTTGTGGTTTGAGCAAACGATTTTGGCACTGCATTCGCGTTGACTGAGCATGCTTCCGAGACGCCGTCGTTGCACTGAGTAACAGGTTGCCTCGATGTCATCTACTCGCATGCCGAAAGGGCCAACCATGAGACAGCCACGTGACGTCATCCACTTTCTATTGCTAACCGCAGCCCTGGTCGCTGGCTTCGTCGTGTCCGGATGCGATAGCAAAGAAACCGTCTTGGACGTCGAAACGCCAGACGGTGGCGTGGAAGTGAACCGCGATATCGACGACGGAAGTTTGAGCGTCGACGTGGAAGAGTAGAGATCAGCAGCAGAAATCAACAACTTCGCAAGCGGCGATCGTTTGCGAACGTTGGCACCATCAATCTTCAGGAGAAATGTGATGAATTGGGATCAAATCGAAGGCAAGTGGAAACAACTCAAGGGCCAAGCTCAACAACAGTGGGGCGACCTGACTGACGACGATCTGGATCGCGTTGACGGAAAACGCGAAGAGCTCGTTGGAGTCGTTCAGGAACGATACGGACTGGCAAAGGACGAAGCAGAAAAGCAGGTTCAGCAGTTCGAAAGCTCTTGCAATTGTTAAGCGAGTTTGGGGCCGCTCGAAAGAGCAGCCTCTCCAACGTTCGCATGAATTCAATCGGGTCGCGTCGACTTGCATCGACGGCGACCCTTTTTCCGTGTTTTGACCACACGTCGTAAAAACAAAGATCAATTGGCTAGCAATGGACATTCCGCAAATCAAAACTAGTTCCGACGCTGGACAAGGAGCGATGGGACAGATCTATCTCGCCACCGGAAAGCAAGTCGCACTTCGACGATGGGAGGAAAGCCCCGGTGGCTTTAGCAAGCCGACCGCCCGTGAATACGAGGTGGTTGGATATCTGCTGCAAGGCGTTTTGGAACTTGAGTTGGATGGCGGAACGGCAAAGATGGATGTCGGGGACTCTTGGTTAGTGCCCGCCGGAGCCAATCATCGCTACCGAGTGATCGAACCCATCGTCGCGATCGAAGCGACCAGCCCGCCCGCACGATTTGGCAATCGTGATCAACCGGCCGGATAAATCTGCCGGCAATGAACCGCCGCGATTGTCGACTGAGTGAACCTGAACGCTGCCGCTGGTATCTTGGATTGGTTGAGTCACTGACCTTTTGCTCTTCATCGTTCATGGCGAACGTTGCGGGCCATTCGCCAATCCAAATTCGACCATGGCCATCCGATACCGCACCGACCTGAAGTTAGACTCGGACGAGTTCATCGATTTGCTCAAACGATCCACTTTGGCCGAACGCCGTCCGGTAGAAGATGAGTCACGAATCAAGGAAATGCTGGCTCATGCGGACGTGCTGGTCACCGCGCATTGGATCGATGACTCAGCAGCGGTGGATCCAAAAGTGACTGGCCGGCTGGTCGGCGTATCGCGAGCCATCACGGATTACGCCTACTGCACGTATCTATCGGATCTGGCCGTTGATTCGGACTATCAGGGCCGGGGCATCGGACGCGAATTGATCCGGCTGACTCACGAAGTCGCGGGGCATCAGACCCGGCTCATCTTGTTGTCTGCACCGGCAGCCGAAAGTTACTACCCGCATGTTGGAATGCAGCCGCACCATTCGTGCTGGATGATCCCCCCAAGCGATGAAGGCTGAGCAGATGTCTAGCGTTTGAAGCCGATCAAGAATCCGACTTCAGAACGCTCGGTGTCAAAGTCTTCGTTGTCCGAGGCGAATCGGTCGTGGCCGGCCACGGCAGAGAGTGAAAGTTGTTCGGTGAGTTGATAGCTCAGCTTCCCGTGCACTCGCCAAAAGATCTCATCGCGGCCAATCGGATCGGTGAAGTCGGGGTAGTTGCGGTAGCCCACACCCCAGGTCGGAGTGAACTTCCAGCGGTCGCTGATTTGCCAGTCCGTGGAGCCGTGCAGATTGATCGAGAGATAGCGGTAGTCGTCACCTTTGGTGTTTGCATATTCCAGGTCGGTTCCCAGAGCGACCATCGGCAAGGCTTCCCAGTTGGTTCGTTTGAAGTGGCTGGCACCGAACGTCAGTGTTGTTCCATCGAGTGAGGTCTGCGTGGGCGTCGCGCCGTCGTCTTCGAAATTGGATTGGGCAATCGTGGTGTACCCATACCAAGCGTTCAAATCCGGACGGATCACGGTGAACGATGCCGTTCCCGCGTGGCGGTCACCGACCTGATTGCCATCGAAGAAGTCGTTGGAAAACACATATTCCATTCGGCCGATCACTTCGTTTTCGCCGAATAGAAAGTCACGTTCCGCAAACGCACCCGGTTGGAAACTGGCCAAGTTGAATTCTTGGAACTGACTTTCGTTGGCCGTGAAGTAGCCGCGAAACATTAGGCCCGCACGAGTGTTTTCGCGGCGGATCAATTTCCAATCCATGTCGGGACTGGCGAACCACTGAAAGCTGGCTTGTTCGTCTTGTGCGAGATCGCGACTGATCGGTGTCAGAGTGACGTTGGTGTTGTACAGCAATCCCGTTTCCAAAAAGATTCGGAACGGGCTGGTCGGTGATTCCGCTTGGCTTTCAAGTTGCCGCAATCGATTCTCGAGATCGTCAGAACCGTCGAAGGTTTGAATCTCGTACCCGACTGTTTGGGTCGGAACGCCGTCGAAATTTGGCGGGTTGGGAAGCTGGCTGGCTTGAGCCACATTGGCCGGATCGGACGTCATCCAATCCATCGCCGATGATCCGGCGGCGGGCGTGTTTGCCCTTGGGGCGGCAAGTTGTGCCAAGGCAGGAGCGGGAGCTTCAATGCCCATCGCTCGGACTTGATTGGCATAGCTGCTCGAAGGAGCGATCTTCAGTACTTCCGTCAGGTGAGACCGAGCCGCCTCGGGACGCGACAAGTCATTGAGCAATTGTCCGAGGTCGAAGTGAGCGGCCGCGTTGAATGGGTCGAGCTCCAATGCTTTGCGAGTTGACTCGACCGAGGAGTCCACATCACCGAATGCTTTTTGCATTCGGCCGAGTGTCCGCCAGGAATCGGAGTGGCTGGGGTTACTGGCAACTTTCTGTTGCAGCATCTCCAGCATTCGCAGCTGGGCCGGGCTGGGCTGAGCAACGGATGTGTTTTGGGCGGACGTGTTTCGGTCGGGTGTGCTGGCAGGCTCGGGCGAATCTGAATTCTGCGATGCCGGTGCGAATCCGGGGTTCGCGAAATCTTGGGCTGTCGCGATGCAGTGGACGGGGAATAGACCCACCCAGGCGGTCAAAGCGAGAACTCGGAGATGGCCGTTGAGGTCGTTCATGCAGTGATTGAGCGAGTGCTGCCTTGTTGAGTCGTCAAATGGATGTCATCGCGAAATGCGTTGTGAATCCATCTAGAAATTGACGTCTTGGATTGCGTACTTTGCGGTCGGTCAAAGAGTGAACGTCCGTTCGCTCGTGATTGGTATCAATTGACGCTGGCCGGTTGCCACCCCGATTCACGATGGTCGTGCTGAGGATGCGATGGAAGCTGAGCGTCAGGAAATTCACATGGAGTTGAACTCACGGATGAAACGTCACTCAAAGAAAGCGTTGGCCATCGCATGCATGCTGTGCACCAGTGGAACCGTCCAGGCTCAAGGATTGGACGGAGCCCTTTCACGTGTTCGCGGCCAAGTGCAACAGAACGTGCAAACCCAGGTGCAACAGCGCGTCCAAGCTCGTGTTCAGAGCCAAGTTCAAGCGAACGTGCAGAGCCAGGTTCAACAACGCATTCAAGCGAATGTTGCCAATGGCGTCCAAGCTCGCGTCGGAAACCAAATCGAAGCCGCTGCCCAAACCGCCGCCGCTTTGGCCGTTCGTGCTCAAGCCCAAGCCAACGCGGCCGCTGATCGTGCATCGCGAACCAACGTCGATGCCAACGCGGATGTTCGAGTCAACCTGAATGCGAACGCCAACGTCGCCGGATCGCAATCGCGAACTTTCGCCGGGTTGGCATCGTCCGCACGACTTTCTGCAAGCCCGATCCAAATCAGCGTTGCTGAAGTCCAGGCTTACGATTCGGTCTTTGGTCAGTTCAACCCACTTCGCACGTCGGCTGTTCTGAACACTGCCGCCGCCGTTCGTCAGAACGCGACGGCACAAACCGCAAACGGCCCATCATCGAGCGAAGCACAACCAAGCTCGACTGGACCGACCAGCACACCATCGCAAAGCCCATCGACACCGGAAGCGAATGCCCCTGAGTCGACCGAAGCATCTGGCATCGCTGGATCGACTTTCAGTGGCGCGTTCAGCCAAGTCGCTCAAGGTCAAGCTGGTGCTTCCAACGGGCAATCGGTTCGCGGAGCTGCACAAGGTGCCGGAAACTTCGGCGTCGCCGGAGTGTTGGCATCCAACGTCGACTTCTCGACGATGATCGCGGTTGCCGCTCGTCAACGCCAAGCCGAAATCGCTCAGATGCGTGACCAAGCATTGGCGTCGGCCAACGCGGAGTTAATGGCACAAGCGGATGCAATGGAAACTCGTTTGAACGCGTTTGCATCGGCTCAACAAGAAGCCATGGCTGCAACGCAAAGCAACGTTCAGTCGTTCCAAGCGAACGCTGCCAGCCAAGTGGGATCCGCCGCGACCGTGAACGCGAGCGGTTCCGTTCAAGGCCAAGCCACCGCAAACGGTGCTGGACAAGCGGCTGTGTCCGCTGCCGGTCAAGCCGAAGCGTCCGCCGCGAGCACCACGAACTCAAACGGCACGATTCGCTAGTCGCCTTTGGCCGGTATTTCGGTCGACATCACGATTGATTTTGAAGGCGGGAGTTCAGCTCTCGCCTTTTTTGTTGCGCTGATCGAAATCGCTTTCGTTGGTACGCAACTTGCCTCAGTGAATGCCGAACTCCCGCGACTTGCGGGTATTGAAAAATCCGCCTCCCCCGCAAGGGCGGCACGCCTTTCACTCAAGGATTAGAAACATGAAATCGATCACAGCATTTTTGTTGGCCGCCTGCATGATGGTTGCCGTTGGTTGCGACGAGTCCGCTTTTGACCAAGAAGCAGACGCGATCCGCGATGCAACTCAGCAGCAAGCCGAAGACATTCGCGATGCCTCGCAAAACACCGCGGAAAACATCCGCGATCAAGCTCAGCAAAAGGCCGAGAACATCCGGGATCAAGCTGAAAACGCTCCGGAAGCCACGGAAGACGCAGCCGAAGACCGAGCTGATATGATTGAGGAACGCGGCGAAACCAAGGCAGACCAAAAGGAATCGCTTGGCGAAAAGAAAGCTGACGCGTTGGAAGAAGCCGGCGAAAACAAAGCGGATCAACTAGAAGAAGTTGAGGTTGAATGATCGACCACCGACTCGGTGGATTGAAACATTCCAATGCTTGGTGGTCGTTTGGCCACCAAGCATTTTTTTATTTGAGCACGCAGTTAAATGAACCTTCCCTTTCGATCTCGTTCCCAACTTGTTCTGGCGGTCGTCGCAGTGTTGCTGGTTGCAGTGAGCGTGACATTCGCCTTTCTATCCTTCAGCTCGGTCGAGCACCTGGCCACCGGATCAGCCGAAAAAACAATCCTGATTGATTGTGACTTCGACAAGTTTCGCCAGATCATGGTGCGGAAAAACGCAACCGCAGCGATCGTGGGTCAATCCGGAATGACATTGATCGATGAGAGTGTGGAGGATTTGCAGATCGATACCAGCCAAGACGATCGACCGCTTCTGAATGCGATCCGAGGTCAATCAAAAGCCGAAGTCCAGGCAGTCAAAAAGCTTCGTGTGAGTTTGAGTGACCCACACATCGACGCGGATCAATTGACGCTGCGACAACGAGCCGACATTCAGCCCGAATCCATGAGTGTTGTCACCCAATCGATTGCCGCAGCTGCGAACTTGGAATCCTACAAGACGACGTTGGATGCTCGACCGGAGGGCAACCAAACCGAAGTCACCTTGTCGGTCGCACTGGATGTTTTGGTCACGGTCCCGAAAGCCTTTGTGGGGCGAGCCGATCGCGAGGTCCAG
>NZ_DDGH01000089.1:138879-166928 GCF_002337565.1 Rhodopirellula sp. UBA1907
GAGCCGATCGCGAGGTCCAGCAATCGGCTGCCAGTGGTGTGGATGAACAAGCCGATGGCTTGCGGCGGTTCGTCGCCGAGCACGCTGGTAAAAGATTCATCCTTCCTGAGCTTGGTGGCGGATCGGATTGATCCCAGCGCGGTCGTATTGCTCTCGTTTCAGATCAACAACCTCTAATAGTGGTTGATTATGGTGCGGCATGCGTCGTTGGCGATCAAAAATGGCCGCCCGAGCGGCTACGCAGCATGCTGTGTCGGCTCTTTTCCCCCTTCTGAAACAATTATCAATCTGCGAGATCAGATTCGGCACGGTAATCGCTTTCACTTAGATTTCGTTCGCAAAGGTCACGGTGTTCGTGTTCGCGAAAAACTAAATTGAAATCTGAGGAGAATACTATGTTGGGTTGGGCTTTGACGTTTTTGGTAATCGCTTTGATCGCTGCCGCATTGGGCTTTGGTGGACTGGCCGGTACTGCCGCTATGGTCGCGAAAGTCTTGTTTGTTGTGTTCTTGGTTCTGTTTATCCTCGGATTGGTCATGGGCCGTCGCGGACCAACTGTCTGATCCACAGGTTCCACATCACGTGACGCTTGACGGGCTGTTTTAAACGGCCCTTTTGCATCATCAGTCAGGAATCAGGAATAGAAAAATGAATCAGGAACTGAACCCACAGATCGAGCAAGCGTTGGATGAGCTTGCTGAATTGGTTTGTCAATCGCTGCAAAGCGAAGGTGAGACGCTTGTTGAACGACAAGATGGCTTGCTGAAGACATTAGTCATGAGCGGTCACACTTGGAAGTCCGAACGGACTGTCGTGGAAGAAATCGAACGGCGTGTGAAAGATCGCTGTGGCGAACAGGCCATGCACCGTGGCGGAGCGTTGACCGCTTTGACCGCGAGACTTGGAGAAAAGCTTCAGTCGATCCAACGCTGGGAATCAAAATCCCCGTCCGACGACCATCCATCCAAGCCCGCCAACATCAGTTCCGCAACCGACGCGTGATGCGTCTGAGGTGAAACAATGGCTGAGTGGACTGACAAAGATCGTCGCCAGTACGAGCACATCAAAGACAGCGAACTGGACCGTGGTCATTCGGAAGAAGAAGCGGAAGAGATCGCTGCTCGTACGGTGAACAAGCAACGTCGAAAAGAAGAACGCACACCGAACCAAACCACTCAAGGGACGGGAAATCCAAACACGTCTCTGGAAGACCGGACGGTGGACGAATTACATAACCTTGCGTCCGAACTCGAGATCGAGGGACGTAGCAAGATGAACAAGTCGGATTTGATCCGGGAGATTCGCAACAAGCGGTCTTAAGCGCTCGTCGCGAACAATCTTAAAATCTTCACAAAAGGAAATCGAAATGTCGACGGAAACGAGCGTGGCTCACGAAGCGGATTGGACCCGCGTTCGCTCAGCGGTGTGCAATCGCTGGCCACAGATTAGCGAAGAGGAATTGTCCAAGTGCCCAAACGAGGCGGAATGGATGATTGAATTTGTCAAAGGTCGCGTGGATACATCGCGAGATGAAATCGAATCGGTCGTCCGCGAATTCGCTCCGCAGGAATCGATGGCGAATCGTCTCAGCCACACCGCCGAAGATTCCGTCCGCAAAGCGAGCGAGTCCGCTCGATTCGCCGTCATGCGAGCCGATGAGTGCATTGCCGAACGTCCGACCCAATCGGTTCTGGCAAGCTTCGTTGCAGGAGCTCTCGTCGGTGTCACCGTCACCGCATTGTGGTGCCGCCAAAACCGTGAACCGAGTCGGTGGGAACACTTCAAGACTCGAACCTGGGGCTGATCCGGTTTGGTGATGCAGCCAGCCTATCGCATTATGCAGCGAAGTTTCATCGCTTCGCTGCAGAACCCCGCTCGGGGTAAAAAAGCTTTCATCAACCGACGAAGTGAGTGATGTCGAAATTTCACTCCTCACTTCGTCGGTTACTTTATGTCTTGAGATCGGTTTGCTTGTGGCTGACCGCCGGTCTTTTCATTTTAGCGGGACTCAATCACTTCATCTCGCCCGATTTCTATATCCAGATGATCCCGGATGGCTGGCCGCAACCCAGGTGGCTCGTCTTTGTTTCAGGGTTCTTTGAGATTCTCGGCGGGGCTGGCCTGCTCCTTCAGCGGCTTCGTAAAGCCGCCGGCTATGGTTTGATCGCGTTGTTGATTGCCGTCTTCCCGGCCAACGTGCACATGGCAATGCATGCGGATCGCTATGATGCGTTTTCACAAACGGGACTGATCGCTCGGCTGCCCTTGCAAGCAGTGTTGATTGCGCTGGTTTGGTGGGTGGCTTGTTCGAAAAGGAGGCACGACGTTGAATGAATTGGCTCAGGTTTTATTGCTGACCACGATGGCCGGATCTGCCATTCCACTCGGTGGTATTTTCGCGAAGATCGAAAAGATCTCGCCGGAGTGGTTGGAGACGGAATTTCGTCACAGCGTCATTGCGTTCGGAGGCGGCGTGCTGATCTCCGCGGTTGCGTTGGTGTTGGTTCCCGAGGGAATCAAAGAGCTGTCACTTCCCTGGATCATTTTCGCGTTCGTGTTGGGAGGGCTCGCGTTCTGGGGCCTGGAAACACTCCTGGATCGTTCGAAGAGCTCCATGGCTCAGTTGGTCGCGATGCTATCTGACTTCGTCCCGGAGGCGGTTGCACTGGGAGCCGCGTTTGCGACGGGTGAAGGTGCGGGAATGCTGCTCGCCGTCTTAATTGGACTTCAGAATCTGCCCGAGGGTTTCAACGCGTATCGCGAGTTGGATTCATCGTCCAAGCTGAAAGGGTGGAAGCTCATCGCTTGTTTGGCGGCCTGCGTTCCACTCGGCCCGCTCGCGGGTTGGGTTGGCTATCAATACCTTGCCAGCTTTCCCCGCGTGGTCGACTTCATCATGCTATTCGCGGCCAGCGGCATCTTGTATCTCACGTTTCAAGATCTCGCTCCGCAAGCGAGGATCGAAAACCAGCGGGCACCCGCGATCGGAGCCGTTTTCGGTTTTCTGCTTGGGCTGATCGGCCACGTGCTGCTGGAAGGATGAGCTGCGACCGCTTCGCACAGCTCAAGAAAGACGCGAAAGTCCGGGCGGTCGTGCGGCCATGATGTAGAGTGAATACAGCAGGCCAGGCACGAACCCGAGCAGCGTCAATATCACGCTGATCCAAAAGTAATGTCCCACACCGAACTGCATGTAAACCGCGACCGGTGGAAGGAGAAAGACCAGTAGGAGTCGAATGAAGTTCATGGGGACATTCCTCAGTGGATAGATTGAGATTCCTTTGCGAGGTGCCTACCATCCTTGGTAGTCTCGATGTCGAAATCAGTTCAGGCGAACCAGTTGTTTCCCAAGGTTGTCGCCTTCGAACAGTCCGATGAATGCATCAGGTGCATTTTCGATGCCGTCTGTGACGGACTCTTCCCAGACAACTTTGTCTTGTTGGATGAGCGTCGCCATGCCCGACACAAATTCGTCCTTGGCGTCCATGTGATCGCGGACGATGAATCCTTGGATTCGCAGACGTTTGGCAATCACCTTGAACATGTTCCGAGGTGCCGCGGGAGCCTCGGTTGCGTTGTAGGTCGCAATCATGCCGCATTCGACGCAGCAGCCAAAGTCGTTCATGTTGTCGATGGCGGCTTCGAGGTGATCGCTGCCGACATTGTCAAAGTACACATCGATGCCGTCAGGAGCATGCTTGGCGAGTTCTTCGCTGAGGTTGTCAACTTCTTTGTAATTGATGACCGCATCGATGCCGGTTTTGTCCTTGAGCCACTGGATCTTTTCCTGTTTGCCGGCACTGCCGATCACGCGACAATCCATGGCTTTGGCCAATTGGCAAACGATGGAACCGACGGCCCCGGACGCCGCTGAAACGAAGACGGTGCTGCCTTCCTTTAGCTGAGCGATCTTATGCAGCCCCACCCAGGCGGTCATTCCTGTCATGCCGAGGGCACCCAGGAAGGCTTGGGGAGGCGCGATGTTGGGATCGATCTTTGTGACTCCCTCGCCGTTGGAGCTCCAGTATTCACGCCAACCAAGGTTGCCGAGGACCATGTCGCCTTCTTTGAAGTCGGAATTCTGCGACTGAATCACTTCACCAATGCAGCCGCCCTCGAGCGGCTCATCGATTTGAAAGGGAGGAACGTAGCTGTCGGTGTCCTTCATGCGCCCTCGCATGTATGGGTCGACGGACATCCATTGGTTCTTCACCAGGATCTCGCCGTCTTTGATGGGGCCTACCTCCGCCGTTCGCATTTCGAAATTCGATTGTTGCGGCATCCCATCCGGACGCGACACCAATTCGATTTGCTTGGACTGGACCGCTTTGCTTGTTGCAGTGCTCATGATTTATTCCTTGTCTCCCAAGTGAATGAGTTTCTTGTTGACAAACTCCAAGATGCCCAGGTGCGAAAGTTCGCGACCGTAGCCGGAGTTCTTGATGCCGCCGAAAGGCAGTTCAGCTTGTGAGCTGGTGGGTTGGTTCAGGAACATCATTCCCGTCTCAACTCTTTCAGCGACGCGACGTCCTCGCTGGATGTCCTTTGTGTAGACCGACCCGCCCAATCCGTAAGACGAGTGGTTGGCCAGTTCGATTGCCGCGGCTTCATCATCGACGACGTAAACCGTTGCAACTGGTCCGAATAATTCTTGGTCGAACGTTGGGTTGTCCGGCGTCACGTCTGTCAAAATGGTCGGGTTGAAGAAGGCTCCATCTCGATCCGGGCGATCTCCACCGATCATGACGGTTGCGCCTCCGTCAATGGATGATTGGACCTGCTCTTGCAACTTGACCGCGGCGTCTTCGGTCGAGAGCGGTGAAAGTGTGGTTTCCTCATCCATTGGATCGCCCAGCTTCAACTCCTGAAGCTTCTCCTTGAAACCTTTCATGAACTGGTCCGCGACATCTTTCACCACGATGAAGCGCTTGGACGCCACGCAAGACTGACCGGCGTTGACCATCCGGCCCTTCACGGCCTGCTCGATCACGAGGTCCATGTCAGCGTCTTCGAGGACGATGAACGGATCGTTGCCGCCCAGTTCGAGAACGCTTCGTTTGAGGTTTTTACCCGCCTGAGCAGCAACCGCACGGCCGGCAGGCTCACTACCCGTCAGCGAAACGCCCTGGACTCGCGAATCGGAGATGATCGAATCGACGAAGTCAGATGGGATGAACAGGTTCTGATAGACGCCGTTTGGCAAACCGCAGTCGTTGTAAAGTTCTTCGATGGCGGACGCACACTGCGGGACGTTGCTGGCGTGTTTCACCATCACGGTGTTGCCCGCCATGATGTTTGGCGTCGCAAAACGAACGACTTGGTAGAACGGGAAGTTCCAGGGCATCACGCCCATCAACACACCAATGGGTTCGTAGTGCAAGTAGGCGTTGGCGTCGACGCGTTCCATCGGAGTGTCGGCGAGGAATTCTTCTGCACCATTGGCATAGAACTCGGCGATGTCAGCGCAATATTCGATTTCATACTGGGCCTCTGAAATTCGTTTGCCCATGTCGAGCGTGATCATCCGGGCGTACTCATCGGAGTCCGCTCGCAAGAGTTCGGCGAATTTGAGAATGCATTTCTTTCGCTCCTCAAATGAGGTACTGCGCCATTTTTGGAATGCCTTGTGGGCAGTCTCGATGGCTTGCATCGCATCATCTTTGTGAAGCGGTTCGAATTCGCGAATGGTTTCGTTTGTGGCTGGGTTGACGCTGGTAATGGACATGGAAAGATCCTTTCAGAAGGAGTTGGATTGCAGCGATGGTCGATCGCTGAAGTGGAATTCGCGGGATGGGAAGCAGGTCATGCACTCTGCATTTTTCCAACCAACTTCCGGGTCGCGAAACGAGGCAGGAAGCCCGCCGAAGTCACCATCAAGCGGTTTTTCCAGCCGGGTATGACGACGTCTTCGTTCTTCAGGTAGCCTTCGTAGCCGGCAAGAGCGACGGCTTCCGCGGTCATCGCGGTGGACGAGAACACGTCCAGCTTTCCCATCCCGGAATCTTCTCCGAACCCGGTTTCCGTCGGGCCCGGTTCGAGACAGGTGACGTGCAAGTCCGTGCCGGCCAACTCTTCTCGCAGTGCCTCGGTGAACGAAAGCACGTATGCCTTGGTGGCGTAGTACACGGCCATGTTGGGGCCGGCCTGGTACGCTGCGATGGAACCGACGTTGAGGATGCCGCCACGGTTTTGCTGCAACATGCTCGGCAGCAATTGACGGGTCAAACGCGTCAACGCGACCACATTGACCATCACCATGTCGGTCTGACGATCGGCGGAAAGTTCCGAGAACTTGCCAAGTGCGCCGAAGCCGGCGTTGTTAACAAGTGTGTTGATCGTGATGGACTGCTGAGTCAGTTCGTTGCACAGTTCGTCGATCGACTCGGGGCGCGAAAGATCGCTGGTGATCACGGTAGCGGACCGACCTGATTGGGATTCGATCTGGGTCGCCAATTCGCGGAGTTTGTCTTCACTGCGAGCGACCAAGACGACGTCGTTTCCACCATTTGCGAAATGCATCGCTAGTTCTCGCCCGATGCCTGATGAAGCCCCAGTGATGAGTGCGGTGTTGTGTTGAGTCATCGTTGGGTGTCCATTGGGGCGACGAAATGAAAAAGCTTGGCATCTGGTTTTCACCAGGAGCGACATGAACGGTCCACTGCATGCAAGAGCATGCGTGCCGAACCGCGGCGATGTTCGAAAGAACGACGCACATGTCATGCCAAGAAGTAGACGCTTTGCAAAAGCCGTCTCAATCTGCTTGTCTGGACCAGGACTCGGCATGGCATGAGAAGTGCAATCACCCAGATGTGGGGCAGGCTGAACATCGAGCCGACTGAGTTTTCTAATCGGTCTTTCTATTCTTCAAGCAGAACTTTTGTGACTATGACTTGGCTGACGCATCAATGGATTCTCGCGGGCATGGTTTCTTCCGCCGCGCGATTCGTTCCCATCCCATTTGTGGACGACGTGATTCGAGGCCAATGCCGACGATACGTGGTGACGCGGACGCTGGAGGCACATGAACGGACTGATTCGCTTAAAGAACTTCGTGCTTACTATGCGGATGACTCAGGATGCATCGCCGGGTGTTTGGGCATGTTGGCGAAGGCACCGGTCAAGCTGTTGCTGTTTCCGATCCGAAAGATCGTGGCCATCCTGACTTCGGTGCGCGGCGTTCCGATGGAGATCATTCGAATGGTGCTGCTGGGGCGAACGCTCGATCGCTTGTTGAAGGAAGAAACCATCCATGCCGGACCGGTGAAGCCCCAGCAAGTCTTGGCGATGCGAGAAGCATTTGAAGAAGCCTTCGCAAGAATGGATTTTCGCGTTGTTCGAGCGGCAATGTCAGACGCGCTGTCTGGAGTGAGCGGATGGAAGGAGTCCGCGATGGATTTGGCAGCCAACGTTGCCGGTCGTGAGAATCAGGCTCAATCCGCCGGCGATCTTCAGGCGGATGCGAACATGGAAGCGGGCGCCAAACAAGTGGAAGAGGTCTTGGACCGTCCCGAGTTGGTGGCCGTTTTCGCTGAGTTCGACGAACGCTTTGACGAGGCGTATTCAACGAAAGCGATCGACGCCTGATCCATGCGACGCTCTGTTTTGAACAATAGAGCTCGGCCTTGCCCAAAAGGTTTGTGCGGACATACTGGGCGATTCGCCGATTTTTCAGACTGCTTGGTTGGTCTTGTTGCGATCGGCCTTTGATGATGGCGGATTGCTTGAAGGAAAAATGATGGCTTGGGGTTACTTGTTGATCGCCGGTTTGCTTGAAATCGGTTGGGCGGTTGGATTGAAATACACCGATGGATTTTCGCGACCCGTGCCGACGGTGATCACCATCGTGATCATGATTGCAAGTTTCTTCACGCTCTCATTGGCGTTGCGTGAGATACCGCTTGGGACCGGCTATGCCGTTTGGACCGGAATCGGTGCGGTGGGTACCGCGATCGCCGGCATGATTTTGTTTGGCGAATCCAAAGATGCGATTCGGTTGGCATGCATCGCGGTGATTGTGGCCGGGATCGTCGGGCTGAAGCTGGCCTCATCAAGTGGGGCGGGCATCGATGCTTCAGAAACCGTAAATTCATCCACTGAAAGCTGAGGCTTATTGGGTCAATATTCGCACGCTCCAAGCGTCAAAGCGTTTGATCCATTCGCCGTCGAGATTGACTGCTCATTCGTTGGGTTTTAGGAATCTCAAATGATGTGCGGCGTGCAAGGTGTGGATCTCTTCGATCTCGCTTCGGCTCATTCTTCCAAATGCCGGGTGTGGTGCGTATTCGCCTGAGTGGGCTCGAAAGCGATCGACGCTGCGAGCGAATGCGTCGACTTCTTCCGCGTCATCGGTTTCGTCCGGCGGGACAAACATCGACGACGTTCGGATTCCGCGAGGTGAGTCGGGACGCCGAAGTTTGGGAAGCAAAAATTTCCTCATCGCCGGACGCAAGAAGGCGAACAAGGACATCCAGGCCGGGTAGCCATCCACGCTTGGGTTTTGGACCAGCGTGAGATGTCGGCAGATCTGTCCGAGCGACCAATTGCCACAGGGAACATAGCCAGTGTGAAGAAGCGATCGAGCCTCTCGCACCGCGTCGTTTAGGTCTTCGAACTGCAATGTTCTGAGGTCTGACACAATCCAAATGTCCTTTTTGCGAATCGTTCATCGTTCCTCAGTTAATGGAAGAACGCACGTTGGCCTTATCGTATCCATCCGGGGCGTTTCATCACTCCTCCTCATGGCGGCTAATTGTCACGTTCTGTAGCAGCGGGCCTCATGATTGCTTTGATCCAAAGCGTTTTCTGTCGAATTCGCCTTGAGCGTGGCGGACCGAGATCGGCTTTGATCATCGATGCTGCACGCGTCACGAATCTTTGGATGTGTCTGTTGACGGGTGGGCATTCGATTTCGTGTGAATGCATTGCCCCTCCGCAACAGTGCACCCTAGCGGTCTGTTGATTCAGTCGTATGCAGAATGGCAACAATTAGCCGATGTGCGTTAGCCCCGGTTAGCGTCTGATTGACCGCCGTCAATGCAGTACGACTCATTAACAGCCCGCTAGGGGCCCGATCGTGGATATGCCGATTTCGATACTTGGTACAAACCGTGACGTGCTTCCCGCGTGGGGATCTCGATTGGAGTATCTCGCGGCGCTTCGCTCTTTTCTGACTGCATGAATCCATGACTAATCGTTTTACGTATCCATTGAGGCTGGTTCCTCGCTTTGCGGTTCTCATTGGGCTCGTCTCCGTCGCAGGATGTGCACCCGAGGAAGAGGTCAAATTCGAAAAGGCACCTCGGCCCGTCGAAGTCATGACGCTGACCCGGTCGGTGCCGGTTTCGTCGTACACCGCGTCGGGCAGCGTGCAGTCATGGAAGACGGAGGACATTGGGTTCGAAGTCGGTGGGAAGGTTTCGTGGGTTTTGGAACCAGGTGAAAACATTGATGGGCGGGTCATCGATGTGGACGGGAAGATGGTCCAACATGGAACGCCACTCGCTCAGATCGAACCGGAACGCTATGAGATTGCCGTCGAGTCTGCCGAAGCCGATTTAGAAGTCGCGATGCTGAACAAGGAGAGCATCGAGATCCGATTGAAGGATTCTTTGCCGGCGGAAATGGAGTCCGCGCGTGCCAACTTGGCTCTCGCCGAGATGGAGTTTTCACGCATCGAAAATTTGAAGCAACAAAACGCAGCTTCCAAAAGCGAATACGACCAAGCACGAAATCTGGTGCAGACAAGGTTGGCTGCGTTGAGTGGATTGCTAGCCACCGAGAAACAGACTCGGGCTGAACTGAAGTCGGCGGAGTCGCAAATTCGACGTGCGAAACAAACTCTTCGCGACGCGGAACGCGATTTGGAACACACGACCTTGTACGGTTCCTATCAAGGTCAGATTTCAGGCGTGAATGTTGTTCCAGGCAGCGTTGTCAACGCGGGCGATCCAGTGTTGACGTTGCAGATGACCAACCCGATCAAGGTGGAAGTGGAACTGTCGGCGAAGCAATCTCGGTCGATGCGACGCCGCCATCAGTTGCCAACCACTTACTCGTTGCCCGATGGCACCGAGCGACACACCAACGGTTTTGTCTACAACGTTGACGCGAGTGCAGACCCCGACACTCGAACATTCACGATGACGATGTTGTTGTTGAATGAACGGTTGCGGGATCCATTGCCAGGTGACCTGCCCGAAGACAAAGTGGCTCGTTCCGAAGACCTGTGGCCGCTGCGACTCAACCGCATGATGGGCACGTCGGACGAGGTCGTGTTGGTGGAGGAAGAGTCCATTCACCACGATGACCAAGGTGCGTACATCTACCTCGTGACCAACAGCAAACTGCGAGAACGCCTGCCGGATGTTGTGAAGGTGCGACGGCAAAGGTTGGTTGAAAACGAACTCAATATTCCATTCTTGGGAAATTGGGTTTTTCGAAGCGTTCAGATGTTGGACGACAAAGGTGAACCTGTCGATGTCGATTTGGACTCGCTTTACGTCGGCAGTTTCGTGGGGGATCCAAACGCCGATGCACCGAAAGCGACTGGCGGTGGGACGCCTCCGGAGAATTGGGACGGTGAATCCGTCGTTTTGGATCCGGGATCGGAATGGATGCTGCGTCCGGGAGAACTGGTTTCCGTGGATCTGGCGGACCAAAACGAGACGAAAGGGTTCTTTGTTCCGTTCGATGCCATCGATGAAGAAGCCGGCCAAGCGTTTTTGTATGTCGTGAAGGACAGCCGAGCTTCCAAGGTCGCCGTCGATGTCGTTTCGCGTGACAACTTGGACCTCGGTTCGATGATCGAGATTCAATCGCCAGAGTTGAACGAAGGCATGTTGGTAGTCGTTCGAGGCGTGCACTTCCTGAACGACGGAGAGAAAGTGCGGAAGGTGGGCGCGGCCCGACGTCTGGATGAACTGGAAGAAGGGCATTTGCCTGGAAACCCGATGCCACCGATGGTGGTCCAGGGGGCCGCAGAATGAACTTGCCCAGTTTGGCGGTGAAGTACCGTCCGATCGTATTCTCGTTAGCGATTTTGGCGATGGCATGGGGGGCGATGACGTATGTCACCATTCCTCGAAGAGAAGATCCCGAATTCACCATTCGCGTATGTGTCGTTTCAACTTCTTGGCCAGGAGCCCCCGCCGAAACGGTGGAGGAATTGGTGACGGACAAGATCGAACAAAACTTGACCAGTATTGAAGAGGTCAAGCTGACCCGATCCACCACGCTGACCGGTCAATCCACCGTGTTCGTCGAGTTGGAAGACGACATCGCACCGGCCGACATTCAAAACGTGTGGGATAAAGTTCGTGCCCGAGTGGATTTGGTCGCGATGCCCGCGGACCATGTGCGACCGATCGTCAACGATGAGTTCGGCGATACCGCGGTGTTGTTGCTGGGGATTCACCAGACTCCATCGAAGGGTCGAGCGGAGATCCGTCCGCAAGATCGCTACACGCTGCGGCAGTTGGAGGAGCATGCGGAAGATGTTCAAGACGCGTTGAGGTTGTTGCCCGGCATCGCGAAAGTCGACATGTTCGGTCAGCGATCTGAAGCGATCTTCATCGAAACGGATCTGTCCAATTGGGCTCAGTTGGAACTGACGACCAGCCAACTGGAGTCATTGGCCGATGATCGAAACATTATTCAGGCTGGCGGTGAGTTGGACACCGACACCGGGCACTTTTCAGTCAAAACCGAAGGCGAATTTAACGCGGTCGATGAGATCACTCAAATCGCCAGCACGGTGCGAACCAGTCGAGGTGACAACAGTGTTTCTTTGGCTGAGCTTGGATTGACGGTCACGCGTGACTACGAAGACCCGGCAAACTACATCTGCCGAGTTGGCGACGCAGAAGGCAGCACACCCGCCGTGATGCTGGGAATCACGATGAAGTCCGGTTCGAACATCATCGACGTTTGCCAAGCGGCCAAGCATCGTGTCTGGGAAATGGCTGAGGTGGAACAGTTGCTGCCTCCAGACATCGGCGTGACCGCCGTTTCAGATCAAAGCGAAAGCGTCGCGAAGAAAATTCGAGATGTGATCATCAACGTGGTCGAAGCCGTGTTGATCGTTGTTGTGGTGGTGTACTTAGTCGTTGGCTTTCGCACTTCATTCGTGATGGCTGCGAACATTCCAATCGTGGTGGTGGTCACCGTCGGTTTGATTTCGTTGTTTGGTGTTCAGCTCGAACAAATCTCGCTCGCCGCGATGATCATTTCTTTGGGACTGTTGGTCGACAACGCGGTGCAAGTGTGTGACCAAGCAAGGTCGAATCAGATGGCGGGTATGGAGCCATTTCCCGCCGCGATTGAAGGAGCGAACACGCTCGCGATTCCCATGTTGGTTGGCACGTTGACGACGATGGCCGCTTTCGTGCCGATGTTGTTCAGCCTGGAAGGTGGTGGCAAGGAATACGTCTACAGTTTGCCGGTCACGGTCTCGACAACACTCGCACTCAGTTGGGTGTTGGCGATGTCGTTGTGCGTGATCTTGGCGGGGATGTTCATCCGTGCTCCCAAGGGAGAGCAAACAGGTTCGCCCGTCGTTGCAGCCTGGAATCGCATTTTGCGTTGGTGGCCACGACGAAAACGCCGTTCCGCACCAGCGTCTGAACCAACCCCAGCCAACACGGCAAAGAACAAGCAAGAGAATCTCGCCTTCCGCGTTTATGGATGGCTGGGCGGTTTGGCGGTGAGGTTCAAATGGTTGACCGCAATCGCCACGCTTTGCCTGATGATCGGAATCTTGACGCTGCCGGTGAGTTCGGAATTCTTCCCGGATGCGGATGGGACTCAGTTCGCCGTGAAGGTGATGTTGCCCGAAACCGCAACGATCGACCAAACCGATCAAGTCACACGTCAGGTGGAAACGATTCTGCAACGTCTGGGAACTGAGAATTTGGCTGAGAATGGGTTCTCCAAACCACCGCTTCGTGTGTATCGATCGCTTGTGGGAGGTGGTGGATCACGTTGGCATCTCGGATGGGACCCAGAACCCAAGTCGAGATCGTTTGCTGAGATTTTGGTCCGTACGACCGACGCATCGGTGACCAAACAATTCGCACAACGCGTTCGAGAAATCGCCGAACGGGGCGATGAAGCTTTGGGGATCGAACCGATCGTCGGTGCCCGTATTGTGCCGGTTCGATTGGCGTTGGGGCCTCCGGCTGATCCGTTGGTCTTTCGGATCTCTGGCAACGGTTTCGCGAATCCATCGGTGCTGCGTGAAACGGCGGACAAATTGAAACAGCTCGTTACGGAACAGTCCGAAACCTGGGACGTGTCTGATTCCTGGGGAGTCGACGGGTATCAGATTCAGGTCGACGTGGAACAGGATCGTGCTGTTTTGGCAGGCGTCACGAATTCGCAGATTGCCCGCACTTTGAATTCCTACTACTCCGGTTTGCAACTGACGACGTTCCGAGAAGGCGACCACGAAGTGCCTGTCTATTTCCGGTTGAAGGCCAGCGAACGTGAATCGGTTCGTGGTCTACAGGAAGCGTACGTGGAGGGTGACCGTGGAAAGGTGCCACTCGCGTCGCTGGCGGTTTTGAAGCCCACCCTTGAGATCGCCAAAATCGAACGACGGAAAATGAATCGGACGATCGAGGTCAGTTCTCAAATGGAACCGGGGGTCACGGGGAACGACGTGGTGTCTCGAGTTTTGAAATCGGACGAGATGCAGCGATTGAAAGATGAATTGCCAACCGGCTACTGGATTGAACCTGGTGGTTCTTACGAAGAGAGTGCCGAAGCTGGCGGGCAGATGATGATGTCGTTTGCGATTTCGTTTCTGCTGATCGTTCTTTGTTTGATCTTTCAATACAACGGCTGGTCCAAGCCGCTGATCATTCTGTCGACGTTGCCATTGGCGTTGGTCGGTGCGTGGTTGGGTTTGTACTTGTCGGATAAATCGCTCGGATTCATGCCGCAATTGGGCATCTTGGCATTGTTCGGGATCGTGCTGAACACGGCGATCATCTTCGTCGAGTTCGCTGACCTTTTGATCGCCGAACGAGCACGTGCCAAAAAGTTGTCCGGCGAAGCCAACGGTTCAATTGTCGGTTTGACCAAAGCAGAGTTTCGGGATTGCTTGATTGAATCAGGCAAACAACGAATGTTGCCAATCTTCCTCACCACCGCGACGACGGTCGGTGGTTTGGTGCCCTTGGCATTGAGCGGCGGACCACTGTGGGAAGGATTGGCGTGGTGCATGATCGTGGGGCTGTTGCTGACCACCACTTTGACGCTGTTCATCGTGCCCGCGTTCTATGCGATCTTGGTGGAGACGTTCCGTGTCGTTCCGGTCAACGAATCTTGAGACGTTGCGATTTCAGTCAGCCATTTCGCTCATGAACTGATCCAGAAACATTTTCATGAATTGTTCTCGGTCAGCAGCGATTTGGCGGGCAGGTTCGGTGTGCAACATCTCCCGGAGTCGGAATAGCTTTTTATAAAAGTGACCGGCACCGGTTTTGGGGCCATTCAGGTTGCTCGGGTCGTTTCCAGCGATGTGGAACGGTTGCCCAACCGTCGCACCGTATTCGATCGTTCGCACAATTCCGATCGCACCGAGTGCGTCGAGTCGGTCGGCATCCTGAACAATCTTGCCTTCGGCTGAGAGTTCTTCCGCCGTTTCATGTTTGCGAAACGAGAGGTTGTCGACGATGTGTGCGACATGGTCGATTGTCGGCTGGTCCATACCTTCACCGGCCAGGATTTCGCGAGAGAACTCAGCGCTGCGTTCCTTACCATCATGGAATTTTGCATCGCCGACGTCGTGCAATAGTGCGGCCAGTTCGACGATCGTGCGGTCGCCGCCAATCTGCTGTTGAATGTCACATGCGGTTCGATGGACTCGCCGGACATGATCGATTCCATGGCCGGCCTGTTGGTCTGCCATGCGTTGGTTCACAATGTCGGCGACACGACGAATGATTGTTTCTGAATGGTTCATTGCCGAATCGTACTCAGAAATCGAGTTGATTCGCAGGTGGCGGTGAACCTCGGGTGGTTCTGCTGCCTCATGACATGGGTTGACCCAGTATCCGCAACGAATAACGAGTTTATGTCAGACGCCGACATTTCAATTTGGCAGGTGGACGCCTTCACCAGCAAGCCGTTTGGCGGGAATCCGGCCGCGATTTGCATTTTGCCCGAGTACCCGAGTGACGAATGGATGCAAAAGCTGGCGGGAGAAATGAATTTGTCGGAAACGGCGTTTCTTGTTCCGACAGCCTACCGCTCCGCCTTTCGGTTGAGATGGTTCACGCCGAATGTTGAGGTGGATTTGTGCGGCCACGCGACATTGGCGTCCGCTCACGTTTTGTGGGAACAAGAACTGGTCGAGAAAGACGCGGAGATTAACTTTCAAACGCGGAGCGGTGAACTCGTTTGTTCTCGAAGCGATCGAGGCATCACGCTCGATTTTCCTGCGTCGGATTACTCGCCGTTTGACGATGGAAAAGCGTCTTCGGCTCTGAAGTCCGCTTTGGGGATCAACGAAGCGACCGTCTACCAAACTCGGTTCGATCTGATGGTGGTGGTGGAGTCGCGCGGAGCTGTAATGGAATTGCAGCCAAACTTTCATGCACTGAAGGATGTTCCAGTTCGCGGTGTCATCGTAACGGCACAGGACGATCGTGACGGGATCGATTTTGTTTCACGGTTCTTTGCACCGCAAAGCGGGATCGATGAAGACCCCGTGACGGGTTCCGCACATTGTTGCTTGGCACCGTATTGGTCGAAGCGATTGGGAATCAATCCGTTGGTCGGACAACAAGCTTCCCGACGTGGTGGAATGGTTCGTTGCGAGGTCGACAAGGATCGAGTGTATCTGACGGGCGATGCAGTCACCGTTTTGGAAGGACGGCTGAAAATTTCGGTTGCTGCTTTGTCAGGTGAGGAAGCCAGATCGTGAAGCTGCGCCCATTTCATGTTGATGATGCGATGGATTGCTGGCGATTGTTTCGCGACACTGTTCATCGGGTGAATTGTCGTGACTATTCACTGGAACAGTTGAATGCGTGGGCTCCGGACACGGTGGACCTGGAACGTTGGGTTCAACGATTTCAGGGGCGTGTTGCGGTGGTGGTGGAATCAGACGCTCGCCTGATTGGATTCGCCGACATGAGCCACGATGGGCATTTGGATCGATTGTTCGTATCCGCGGATCATCAGCGCCGCGGTGTTGCCAAATTGATGTGGCAAGAACTGCTCAGGCAGGTTGAGCGATTAGGAATTCGAATCGTTTCCACTGAAGCCAGCATCACGGCGAAACCATTTTTCGAGTCCGTTGGGTTTCGTGTGATCAAGTGTCAGCAGGTGGAGTGCCGTGGCGTCAGCCTGACGAACTACCGCATGGAATGGCAGCGAGACGGGACAATGAATGCGGAATGACCTGAACCGTTTTCCCGCAATGTCGTTACCACTGGAACCAGTCCTGGTTGGGGAAAACGATTCTAACGAGCGAGGGGAGAATCTTTGGCATTTTGAACGCATGTCGCCGATTCATAACCAATGTTGTTGACGTTGCTTTGATCTCTTGCGAACGAAGCAATTGGGGCACTGAAACAATTTCGACTGCGTGGACTGTAAAAGTGCGCGCCGTTATCGACGATTGCCCCAAGGAATGATTGATGACGCCGTCCTCTTTGCGCGAAGAGCTCAAGAAAAAAGGACCGTTCGAATCGCTCGAGCAAGAGGCCATGCTGGGAATTCTCCGGACCAGCGATCTGCTTGAGAACCGTTTGGCTCGTCTGCTGCGAACCTTCGGTCTGACTCCCTCGCAATACAACGCGATGCGGATCATGCGAGGCGAGAGCGTTCCGATGCCGTGCCTGGAAGTTGCTGATCGGATGATTCAGGTTTCGCCTGCGATCACTCGCGTGGTCGACCAATTGCTCCATCGAGGATTGATCCACAAGCAGCAATCCAATCAAGATCGCCGCGTCTTTTTGGTGGGGCTGACCGACGAAGGACTCACCTTGCTCGACAAATTGGATGAGCCCATCCAATCGTTGCATCGCGAGTTGCTGGGGCATGTCCCAGCCGAGGATCTCCACTCGCTCAATCGGATTCTGCAAATTGCCCGCGAGCGGGTCACTGATTGATCTTGCTGGTGTGAACCGATCGCCGTTCTGCGAGTTCGCTCTGGCCGCCAAAGCCCAGGGTCGCTGCTATCGCTTGGCCTGCTCTGATTTGACCGCTTTCCGAGTGGTCCAGCGCACTGCCGTCACGCCACGACGAGACGGTCTCTGATAAAGTCACTGGATTGAATGGCGGTTTTCAACAATGACCGCAACTGGTTCCAAGGTGCGACGGTTTTTGTCACAAAATGCGGCAACTTCTCGTGCCGCTGATTTTGAACATCATGACCGAACAATCCCAACCAGATGAAACGCAGACCCGCATTGTCAAGCTGATCGCTGATGCACGCTCAGGTGATCAAGAGGCCCTCGGGGAGTTGCTCGATAGTTACCGAAAATTTGTCAAGTTCCTGGCTCGCTCGGGTTTGCATCATCACTTGCAGGGCAAAGCCGACCCGTCGGATTTGGCCCAAGAGGTTTGCATCGCCGCTCACGGAAACATGGCGGATTTTCGAGGCCAAACCCCGGAGGAATTTGCTGGTTGGTTGCGAGGCATTTTGTCGAACGTTTTGGCGATGCACTTGCGGAAGTATTTGGGGACTCAGAAGCGAGACCCTCGATTGGAGCAAAATCTGAATGCCAGTCTCGTCAACGCGTCAGGATTTTTGCAATCGAAGATCGCTGCCGACGTGACATCGCCGAGTCAGCATTTCGCTCGCAACGAAGCATTCCTGCAATTGGCCGAAGCACTTGAATCTCTACCGGAACACTATCGCGAGGTCATCGTTCTGCGTCACGTGGAGGGGATGTCTTTCGCGGACGTGGCGAAGTCGATGGACAAAAGCGTCGACAGTGTTGAAAAACTGTGGGTCCGCGGGCTCGCGAAATTAAGAACGATCATGACCTGATAGCGATCCATCGGCCGAGTGTTGACCGATGTGATTGAGACCGACTGAAGAGCGGACGATCCAATGAACGACGGTGAAAACATGGCCACTTTCGATGAAACCAATGACAACGGCGTGGTCGCTGCGGTCAAGGATTACATGCGATTGCTGGAAGATGGCAAGGCTCCCTCGGTCGAAGACTTTCTGGCTGGTCATGCCAACATCGAAGAAGAACTGCGTCCGGCGCTCGAAGGCTTGGCCATGCTGCACGGTGCTGGGTCGCCCTCCGAACCTTCCACCACCGCCGTCGGGCCCGATGCGGAGTTCACTGCCAAACCGATCGGTGATTTTCAAATTGTCGGTGAGCTTGGCCGGGGAGGAATGGGCGTAGTCTACGAGGCTGTTCAGCTCTCTCTTGGTCGCAAGGTGGCCTTGAAAGTCCTGCCGTTTGCCAGCGGTTTGGACGAAGTGCGATTGCAGCGTTTCCGGAACGAAGCGCATGCGGCGGCGGCTTTGCACCACACCAACATCGTGCCTGTCTACGCCGTCGGCAGTGATCGTGGAGTGCACTACTACGCGATGCAGATGATCGAGGGACGCACGCTGGCGGATGTGATCGATGAGATGCGTCAGGAAACCAAGCAAGGGAAATCAAACGACACCCGGCCGATGCGTGATACGGTTGGTGCGGCGACGACTCGTTCGAACAACACGACGTCGATGGGCACCTCGATGGGACGACGACGGTACTACGAGTCGGCCGTTCGAATGGCACACGAAGCTGCGATCGCGATCGAGCACGCGCATCAGTACGGCGTCATCCACCGAGACATCAAACCGGGGAACTTGCTGATCGACGGTGCCGGCAAAGTGTGGGTGACCGATTTTGGTTTGGCACACATTGAATCCGACACCAACAACCTGACTCGGACCGGCGACCCGATGGGGACGTTGCGGTATGCTTCGCCGGAACAAGCGTCCGGCAACCGGATGATCTTGGATCATCGCACCGACGTTTATTCGTTTGGAGTGACGCTTTACGAATTGCTAACCCTGCGACCGGCCATCGAAGGCGAAGGTTTTCGCGAATTGCTCAACGCGGTGATTGAGGTCGACCCGCCATCGCCGATGTCAATCGCACCGGATTTACCCACTGAGTTGGACACGATCGTTCGCAAAGCCATCGCGAAGCAGCCGTCTGAACGCTACGCGACGATGAAGGCTCTCGCGGACGATTTGCAATGTTGGTTGGATGACAAACCGATCCAGGCCAAACCGCCGACGGCACTCGAACGGTTGGCCAAATGGCGTCGCCGCAACAGTGGTTTGGTGGCGGCAGCCTTTGGAATGTTGTTGATCGCTTCGGTCGCTTTGTTGGTGACGGCGTTGCTGGTTTGGGGAGAACAACGGCAAACCCAATTGGCTCTCGATCGCGAAACACAGCAACGGGAATTGGCTGAGGAAAGCTTTCGGCAAGCTCGTGCGGCTGTCGACGCTTTCAGTGAGCTGAGTGAAAGCGAATTGGCCTATCGAGCGGGGCTTCAGGATCTGCGTCGGACTTTCCTCGAGACATCCTTGTCGTTTTACCGTGACTTCTTGGAGCTGCGTGCTGACGATCCGGCTTTGAAAAGCGAACTGGCGAAGACCTCCGCCCGTGTGGAAGCCATGGTCGAGGAACTGCAGTTGCTCGAGAACATTGGACCGTTGTTGCAGCTCTTGGAAGAGAGCGTTCAAAAGGAATTGCAGATCGATCGTGAAAAGGCGGACGCGATCACCGATGCCGTCAAAATGCTTCAATCCGAACGGCATTCCTTGGCGAACGAAAACCCAGGCAACCTGTCCATTGAAAACGCAGACATGACAGCGCTGTTGGAATCGTTCGATTCGTTCTTGAAGCAGCAACTGAGCCCTGAGCAAATCGAACGGTTGCAACAGATCGCTCGTCAGCGTCGATTGCCGTTCACGTTCAAATCCTCTGAAGTCGTCGCGGCTCTCGAACTGACTCGCGAACAACGAGCGAGGATCGATCAAATCATCGAAGAAACACGTCCATCACGCCGCGGTGGAGGAGACGGCGATCGAGGTCCCCGCGATCGCGAAAATGGCCGACGTGGTCCAGGACCAGATGGGTTCGAGTTTGGAATGCGAGGGCGATTTGATGGTGACCGTTCGCCCGATGGGAATGGTTCCCGTGGCGGACGGCGTCCTGAATTCGGGCGACCTCCTGAGATGAATGGTCCACCTGAATTTGGTGGCCCGCCCGGTATGAAAGGGCCGTCAGGATTCAATGGGCCACCGCACGACATGTGGAATTCGGAAGGGACCCGCTATACCGTCGAGAAAATCCTGGAGATATTGACACCTGAGCAGCGAGAGAAATGGAACGAATTGATCGGGGAACCGTTCGTTCAGTGATCGAGTGAACACGATCTGAAGTTGCCTGTTTTGACGAAGCAGTTACGTGACACCTTGTTGGAATTTTGAATGCGGATTCTGGTGTTGACGGTGGGGACGCGAGGCGACGTGCAGCCGTACGTTGCTTTGGCCGTTGGACTGAAGGCGGCGGGGCACGAAGTGCAAATTTGCACCTGCCAGATCTTCGAAGACTTCATCCGTTCGCATGGGATCGACTACGCTCCGCTGAACAACGACATTCGCGATTTTATGGAATCGGAGGATGGTCGGGTGGCGATGGAAACAACCACCAATTTGTTTCAGGCCGTTCGGACGGGAGTTCGATTGATGCCGAAACTGACTGGCATGATGCATCGTCAGGTCAACGAGATGTGGGCGGCGGCCGAGTCCTTTCAACCGGATTTGATTCTGTTCCATAAGAAGGCCATCGGCGCCGAAGATTTTGCAGAACGCCTCGGTTGTCGTTGTGCCCTCGCGTTTTATTTGCCGCTGTATGTGCCCACGGGGGAGTCGCCTGCGTTTGGGTTTCCAAGGTTGCCGTTGGGTCGCTGGTACAACCTCGCGACTTATCGCGTCATCGAATTCATCACTCGGCGGAGTGGAGGTCGGTTTGTGGGCAAGTGGCGGCGGTCGCTAGGAATGTCAAAGAAGCGTCCGCCGTATTTTCGTCATGCCGATGGCAGACCCGTCGCCGCGTTGCATGCTTACAGTCCCGCGGTGATTCCGAGACCAAGCGATTGGCCTGAGCACGCGACGGTGACTGGGTATTGGTTCCTGGATGCTGCAAAGGAGTTTGAGCCGGATCGATCGCTGGTGGAGTTTCTTCAGCAAGGCCCACCACCCATCTACGTTGGTTTCGGAAGCATCTTCGGACGCGATCCACGCGCGACGGCCGAACGTGTCATCGAAGCGGTTCGCTTGTCCGGGCAACGTGCCATCTTGGCTCCAGGTTGGGGCGGAATGGACCTGCGGGAGTTCGATCTGCCGGAGACGATGCTTTCCATTGATGCGGTTCCACACGATTGGTTGTTCCCTCAAGTCTCCGCGGTGATTCACCATGGCGGTTGCGGAACCACGGCCGCCGGGCTTCGCGCCGGTCGACGCACGATCATTTGTCCCTTCTTTGGTGACCAACCGTTTTGGGGCCGAGTGGTTCATGAGCTCGGAGTTGGCCCCCAACCGATCCCGCAACGAAAGCTCACGCCCGAACGGCTTGCCCAGGCCATCTCTCAAACGATGGATGATCGTGAGATGGAAGGTAGAGCGGACCAACTTGGCAAACAGATTCGATCGGAATCGGGCGTGCAGAACGCCGTATGCTTCATCGATGAACTGAATGTTTGATCAGCTTGCCGCGCTTGCGTGACATGGATCGCTCGATCGCTTCAAAGCGTCAGAAACAGTCATCGGTTTCGGTTCTCACAAGAGGTTCTCAACGCATGTAGGATGGGCACTCTTGCCCGTCAGAGTTGTGGGTGCCGGCCAAGAGTGGCCAACCTACAACAAAACCAAGACGCCGGTGAGCGAGGGAATGGACGTTACTCCCTTCCTCGCTGACGCATCGGGTTATGATTGTGCGCTCGTTGTCGCGGTCCATGTTGGAGCTTTCGCGGTTGATCATTTCAGTCTCTCGTTGCTGCATCCCCTTTTGATGATCCGAACCATTTTGTTGAGTCTGTTTGTCTCGGTTCCTGTTCTGGCAATCGCGAGCGAACCCGTCCGCTGGTCGGCTGATTCGGCGCGAGCGAACGTTGTTGCAACGCACGGCAAAGCGGAGTTGTGTGCCGGGATCGAGGGTGAGAGTTGGTTTTTCAACGGGCAAACGCTGCTGGAGCCACAAGACGCGCGCGACGTTTTGAAATCGGGGCAGTATTCGCTCGTTGTTTGGGTGAATCCCTACCGTTTGAATGCAGGTCAACAAATCATCGCGGCCAAGAATCGCTATTCCTTGGGCGAACGCGAATGGTCGCTGATGCTGGATGGTAATCGCCAATTCAGCCTTTATGTGTTCCGAAATGGATGGCGAACCATCTCTGGGCCGGAACCTGAACTCGGCCACTGGTATCAACTCTGCATGGTCATGAAACCTGAGTCTGCGGAGTTGTACGTCAACGGTGAACGGGCGGGATCATTGAAGCTGGATCGACCCGTGCAATCCACCGACGCGCCGCTGACTTTGGGTGGAGTGAACGACGATGGAAACATTCGACAAACCTGGAATGGCGCGATCGACGAAGTTCAGCTTCTTCCAAGTGCATTGACGCCCGAAGAAGTGGCCGCGTCCTATCATCCCGTCGATTCAGTTCATGATGTTCCGGTTCCTCCTCAGCCGTTCCCGCTGTGGGATGAGAACGTATCACTGGGCCGAGCCGATGATTTGCCCGAAGTCGCGAACGTCGATTTTCACGTCATCAAAAAATGGGACAAGCCCCGCGATGGATACACCTTCTTGCATGGCGTCTCACTTGCGTGGCACAAGGGGAAGTTGTTTGCTTCGATCGGTCACAACAAAGGGGATGAGAACACGGTGACCGAAGAAGCTCAGTTACGCGTCAGCGACGATGAAGGAAAGACTTGGGGGCCGCTACAAGTCATTGACGCTGGGGACGAAGAAAACTTGGCCGTCAGCCACGGCGTGTTCCTCTCCCATGACGAAACCTTGTGGGCATTCCAAGGTGCTTACTACGGAAAGATGGATGACATTCACACGCGAGCCTACCGGTTGAACGATTCCACTGGGGAATGGAAACCGCTTGGCGTGATCATCGAAAATGGATTCTGGCCGATGAATCAACCTGTTCGAATGGATGATGGCAACTGGATCATGCCAGGCTTTCTTGGGAAACGCTATTCAGGTGACGAGGTGTTTCCGGCTGCGGTCGCGATCAGCCATGGAAATGACTTTACACGGTGGGATTGCGTGAAGATTCCGGTGGACTCTTTCATTCATCGCATGTGGGGCGAATCCAGTTTGTGGGTGGATGGTTCGACCGTCTTCAACGTCGCTCGCTACGGTGGTGACGCGAAAGCACTGGTTGCGAAAAGTGACGACTATGGTCAGACTTGGGCGCCATCAAGAGTCAGCAACCTGCCAATGGCGACGTCCAAACCGGCGGCAGGTGTTTTGAGCAACGGCCAAAGGTATTTGGTTTGTACGACGGCGGCAGCGAACGGAGGCAAGCGTTCGCCACTGACGATTGCCGTTTCGCGTCCCGGCGAAAATGTGTTTGCCAAGGTGTTCGTCATTCGGCGATCCATGAACGGGAACGCAGCGGGTGAATCTGCCGCAAGTTTGAGTTTGTCTTACCCGTGTGCCTTGGAACACGATGGCAAGCTGCATGTTGGGTATTCCAACAATGGCGGTCGCCGCGCCAACCAGAACAGTGCTGAGATGGCGGTGTTTCCAATCGAGTCGCTACAGGTCCCTTGAAGTTTGCCTGGTGTCGATCAAATGGGTTTGGTGGCGATCGATTCGACCGTTGGGATCGCGTTCAGGGCGGCGATCAGTTGGCTGGCGTCGGTGTCGTCTTGTGGTTGATAGCGGTAGACGAGTTCCAGCGAGCCGCCTCGACGAGCGGTTTCCGCAGAAACGATCTCGTAGCTTTTGGTGAGCCGCTTCAGTTCGGACTCCCAGCCACCGACTGAATGCAGCCCGACTTTCATGGTCAGACGCCATGTCTTTCCGGTCAGCAGCGAGGGTTTCTCAGCCTTTGACGAGGGGCGTCCGCCATTGAACTGGGTTGCCCAAGCAAGCGTGATCAAGCCCAGGAACGACACCCAGTATTGACCGGCTCCGATTGCCATCCCAACGACCACCGCCGCGAGCACAAATGCTACGTCGCGGGTGGACGACACCGCGGCTCGGAAACGAACGATTGAAAGTGCGCCGACCAAGCTGAAAGCGCGGGCAATGTTGTCGCCGATGATCTGAGTCGCCATCGCGATCAAGACGCTCATGAGAACCAACGTCAACGTGAGTTGGTCAGCGGAGTCGGACGGCGATTTGATGCGAGCGATCATCGCCACAACCCAACCACACAGCCACGCCAGTGCGAGTCGGGTGGCGAGCGTCGGCAGGTCGGCATCCACTTCCGTGGAGACTTGATTGAGCCACTCAGGCATACGACAGACTCTCCGTGTTCCAGGTCCATTCCGGCGGCAATTCGATCGCGGAATCGAACACGGGAACAGGTTGATGCAGGTTCCAACAACGAACGGCGGCTCGGTATTTTGAGAACCCGGTCACTGGAATGGGAAACTCACGAAGCAGTTCTTTGAAACGATGAGGCATGAACCGATCAAACTTCAATTCCAAAATTTCCAGGCCGGTCGCTTTCACTCGTTGAGTTCGATCGGAATCGGTCGTTTCAGATGCCACGTTCCAACCCGTCGCCGGACTGGCGTGCAGTTGGCTATCGATGGTCAAACGCATGTTTTGGCCAAGTTCGGATCCCATTCGAGCGAACCGGCGATAGTGAATTTGAGTGGTCGGTTGGAGTTGTTTCTTGATCGCTTGTTTGCGGAACCAGTCGCCAAACAATGGTTTTGTCGCGGCCGTACCACGGTTCTCGGCAGTCGAGCGACCCAATTCGAACAGCGTGTTCATCACTTCGTCTTCTGATCCGACGCAACGAGTCTTTTGAACTTCGTTCTTCTTCTTTGATTTGCTTTCCAACCAAAGTTTCGACTCACAGCCATAGCGTCGAACCCGATACTTGCGACGCCCGATACTTCCAGTTTGATGGAACAGGTCCAATTGGGGCGTGTCGAGGTACAAGCTGTTGACGTCGTAGCTGTCTCCGGATTCGCAGTTTGGATCGACCTCCAAGTGTTCGCGAGCCCATTGTTTGACTTCCGATGCCAAGCATGAATCCAGTTGGTACTTCAGTTCGATTCGTTTGTCGTTCATGACGTGATTGGATACTGGAAATTGATGTCTGATCGCAACGCCTCGCGGTTGCAACAGTGGCTTCCGCGAGGCATTGGTGCAATGGAATCTAGGTGCTACTTCAGCAGGAATTCGCGACGACCATCCGCGAAGGCCTTCAGGTTCATCGCACCGTGTCCGCGGCGTGGTTCTTCTGCGTGGTCGGACACCTGTGTGT
This sequence comes from Rhodopirellula sp. UBA1907, assembly GCF_002337565.1. Classification (NCBI taxonomy): domain Bacteria; kingdom Pseudomonadati; phylum Planctomycetota; class Planctomycetia; order Pirellulales; family Pirellulaceae; genus Rhodopirellula; species Rhodopirellula sp. UBA1907. The sequence continues at coordinate 164,383 of NZ_DDGH01000089.1, forward strand.
CGCTGGTCATCGATTGAAATGACTCAAACGTTCCCAGCTTTCGCGTGTCCACTTTCAAGAGTGGTTCGATCAATTTGGCTTGCGATTGAACAAACGGTCCGAGGTTTTCCCAGTTCAGCGAGTGCTCCGCGAGTTGACGAACATTGGCGAGGTAGGCATCCCGGTATTTCGGAACCGCCAGCACTTTGCTGCGAAGTGGTTTGGTGGGATCTTCCAATCCGATCAGCGGATCGAGGCCGAGCGGTGATGCCGTTGATTCAGGTCCAGGGCCATTTCCACCGCGGGGACCGTTTTGATCGGGACCGGCGAATCGACGGGGGCCATCGAATCCTCTCGGGCCACCGAAATCATCTGGGCCGCCGAATCCTCCGGGGCCACCAAAGCCACCTGGCCCGCCGCGTCCACGACCACCTCGTCCGCCTGGCCCACCGCGGCCGCCAGGACCGCCAGGTCCACCCGCTGCACGGAAGGCTTCGTTCATGTCGTGAGGAACGAAGTGGAACACGTTGTCTTTGTCCAGCACGATGCTGTAGTCACTCGCTCGGATCCAATAGCCGTCCGAGTTGATCAGGGTGTTGTCCAGTGCGAGGAACCAGAGCAAATTGTCAACGTCGACAATCGGTTCCAATGCCGCGGGCAACTCATCCGAAGGGGTTTCTTCCAGCACGCGGCAGAGGTCGACCAATCGTTGGAGGTCTTTGTCGTTGCCGGATTTTTGCTCGAAGGGATGACGGTAGTCGTCCAAGTCTTCGCCGTGATACTCCAAGCCGCCGCCACCACGTGGTGAGCCGCTGACTTTCCAACGTGCACCTTTGCCACTGCCGAAGTTTCGTTTGACGAAGTCCTTGTTGAATTGTTCAACGTTGGTGTACACACCCCAGTCTTCGCCGTTGATGACAACGCGAACGAAGTTGGCTCGTGGTGCAGGAATGTGTTGGTTGGCGATGTGCGAATACAGCACGGTGCTCATCATCGAATCGTCGCTGGCTCCGTTGAGCAGGTTCAACGTTTTGTAGCCACCAATGCGTTGGTCTTCGTTGGCCATGTCGACTGAGATATTCAGCGATCGTTTGTAACCACTTGGGACCATGCCGTAGGACGAGGCACCGCGGAAGCTGATGCCGCAGTTGGGATAGGATCTTCCGTCGATGGTGATGGTCGCCGGCACTTCCACGTCGGTGCTGTGGAAGGTTTCCATTTCTTGTTCCCAGTCGTCATTGCTGAAGTCCAGAAAAACGGTGCGGACGATTTGGGGATCGTACAAGTCACCTTGAAGTGGAGTGACGGATTCTTTGGTGATGGTTTGTCCCGGAGTTGGTTCGGGACGATCGCGATTCATTCCGGGAGGCCCACCGCCACGTTGGCCGCGGCCACGTACTCCTTCATCACCACGGGGTGGTCCACCACCGTCGGGAGGTCCAAATCCGGGGCCGGGGCCGAAGCCTGGCGGAGGACCAAAATCGCCCCCGCGACCTCCGTCCCGATCTCGACCTTCGCCTGGTCCACGACCCTCACCGCGCCCACGGCCTTCGCCGCCGTCGCGAGGACCACCGGGCCCACCAAAGCCACGCTGCGTCGGATTCGCAGCAAGAAATTCGCGAGCTTCGGCACGCTCCGCATCGTTCAGCCAGCCGTTGTCGTCGGAGTCAAATTTCTCAACGAGTTCTTGATCTTGTTGGTTCGGCCCCCCGGGGCCACCAGGACCGAATCCCGGCGGCTGGGCTTGGATGTTGGGTGAGCAACCGGGGCCGACGATCAAGGTGGCTCCCGCCACCAACAAGACCTTGGAACGAACGTGTGGGATGCGGAGCATTCGAAATACCTGAGGAACGAAACGAGAGACTGCGGGCGAAAAGCCTTCTACCGACCAGTTGCGAACTCAATCCGCATCCGCCGCGAAAAATGGAGAATTGTTTTGGGATGGTCGCTGGCACATTGGTTGCTTTGTGAAGCAATGCATGGAGATAGAACGCTTTTCTTTCCCTACTTCCTTGAGAAACACAGATGCATTGGGATTCCAACCCTTCCGGACCAACACCCGCTCGCCGGAAATTCCGCCTTGGTCGCCGGATTTTTGTCACAACCTGTGCGGCAGCGATCATCAGTTTGCCTGCTTATGGCCAAGAAGCTGAAACGACAAATGCGAAACCGATCAGCGAAACGGAGCAGCTTCGCCAGCAGATCGTCGACAAGGGGCTCGCATTTCTGGCCAAAGAAGGGCAATCCGAACAAGGAACGTTTTCGGATCGAGTCGGTCCAGGCGTGACGGCACTGGCGATCACGTCGGCACTGCGCAACGGCCAACCCATCGACGATCCAATGGTCGCGGAGGGGCTCAAAGCACTGGAGGGTTACGTCAAACCGGACGGCGGCATCTACGGCAACGGTCGGCTGAAGAACTATGAAACCTGCGTCGCGATGGTGTGCTTGGCCGAAGCGAACAAGACCGGCCAGTACAACGAAATCTTGAAACGTGCCAAGGAGTTTGTGACGGGGATTCAGTACGGCGAAGGAACCAAGGACCCGTCCGATCCCTGGTATGGCGG
>NZ_DDGH01000089.1:167120-177376 GCF_002337565.1 Rhodopirellula sp. UBA1907
CGGCCGACCTGATTTGTCCAACACCGGGTACATGATCGAAGCCTTGCGAGCCGTGGAGACTCCGGCAAGCGACCCAGCGATTCAACGCGCCCTCGTGTTCATTTCGCGATGCCAAAATTTGGACAGCAAGTACAACGACACTCAGTTCGCCGACAAGGTCGATGACGGCGGGTTCTACTACGAAATCCCGACGACCAAGATTGATCCGAGCACCTCGGAAGAACGCTTCACTCCCAATGGTGGACTTCGCAGCTATGGCTCAATGGGGTACACGGGTTTGAAGAGCATGATCTTTGCCGGTCTGACAAAGGAAGACCCTCGTGTCAAAGCCGCTCAAGCCTGGATCCAGGATCACTACAGCGTTGAGAAGAATCCCGGCATGGGGTCCGCTGGGCTGTACTACTATTACCACACCTTCGCAGCGGCGCTCGATGCCGCGGTTTTGAAAACGGTCGCCGATTCCGATGGCAAGGAACACGATTGGAAAGCAGACTTGATCGCGGAATTGGCCGAACGTCAGAACGAAGATGGCTCGTGGAGCAACGAAAATCAGCGATGGTTTGAGAACGATAAGAATCTCGCCACCAGCTTTGCGTTGATGGCACTGGGACACTGTCAGTGAGTGTTGTTTCCTGACGATTCATTCGCGGACGAACGAGGCACCTGAATGTCGAGACAATCGAAGTGGTTGTGGGGAAGCCAGATCGCAGCATTTTGCATGCTTGCGATTTGGGCGGCCGTGGACCCTTCGTTTGGATCTCCGGTTCGAAGTGAATGGTTTTCAGATTCATGGATCCAAGCCAATCCAGTTCGCAGTGTTGGGATCGGTTTGATCGCGATCTTGGCCGTGGGAAGTCTGCTTGGTTTGCTGGTCCAGTTCTTTGCCAGATCATCGCCAATAACTCAGCACCGATCGTTGGCACAGCTGTTGGCGGTGGTCACTTTGGCTGGGTTTTGGTTTGCTCTTGCGACCCACGTTGACTCGATCGCATGGCAAGGCAAACGGGCACGGTTCGCCTTGCGTGTGGAGGGGCTGGAACGCATTGTTGCTCCGCTTCGCGAAGAGTGGCCGGAGCGTGATGGTGAGCTTCCTGCCATCGGGCCCTTCATGGCGTATCCGTTTGGACGCCCGACCACGTTGGTTTTGTTGCAGGCTCCGTCAGTGGCGCAGCAATCGGTCTATGTCAGTGCGATTGAATTGCAGGACGGCGCGATCAAGTTGCAACTGACCGGAACCGATGGAGGCGACTGGGCGGAATGGCATCCACCATCCAGCCAACCGGCATCATTTGTGGGCGGTTTGTCTGACCCGCACGAAATGGAAACCGCCACACCGATTGGTCGCGGTTGGTACTTGGTTCGCTATCAAAGCTGAGTCACAGACTCGGTTGAGCGTTGCCGGCAAACTCTTCGACGAGTGCTTGCCAAGCTGACAATGCCAACGGATCGGCGTCATCGACTTCGATTCTCTCGTCGGCTGCCTTCGCGCCGCACTGTTGCAACCAAGCGTCGATTTGTCGGCCGAACGCACAGTACTCGTCGTAACTGCTGTCGCCGAGTGCCAACACCGCGTAGGTCAGAGATGACAGATCATGCTTGGAAGACATCACTTCCTCGGCAAACTCAAATGCGTGAACGGGCGGTTCACCATCTCCCGCTGTGCTGGCCAGAAAGAATGCGTGTGGAACCGTCTGCAATTGCTCGACGGATAATTCATCCAATGGCAGCAGTTCGGCAGCCTTGCCAGCCGCACGAAGCAGTTCCAATGTTTGTTGTGCCAGTTCTTCAGCGAATCCTGTTTCGCTGGCGTAGACGACCAGCACCGAATCGTCGTTGGCAGAAGTCGCCGGGCGGTTCTCTGTCGCTTGTTCGGAAGCGACCGAGGTGACATTCGTCGTTGCTGTTTTTGTCACCGAGTCATTTCGCAATGACCAGGCACACAGCAAGCCGTAGGCGACGAGGGTACCCGCCGCCATCCACCAACGTGCGGCACTCGGTGGTGCGACCCACCAAGTGCCTTCGGTCCATTGTGCCAGGAACCAAGCGGCGATCATCAGCACCGCGAGGCAAATGGCGTTGACCTTTGAGATCATTGAGGCAGAACTTCGAAAGTGCCCGCATAGCTCATTCGGCGGCCGACTGCGTTCTTGATCTTGGTCTCGTCGTCTTGGTGACTGGTTTCGATCCAGTACATGCCGGGTTCATCCCAAGTGACTTGGAACTCGCCTTCTTCGTTCGTGGTGACGTTGATTTCTTCCTGCGAGTTGCGATAGCGGGTTCCGCCTTGGATCACAATGATTTCCATGTCCTTCTGAGGTTGGCCGTTGACCAAGAAGCGGAAGGTCGCGGTTTCGCCCGAGTACAGGTCGTTTGGATGAGTCACTGGAATGAGTTCGATTCCTTTGCCAACTGGCTTCAGTGCTTCTTGCGAAGGTGCACCGTTGGTGACGAAGGTTTCGATCCGTCCGAAGCTTTCGGTGATGCGAAGGTTGGTCACATCGGCAGGGATTTCAGTCGCGATCGAGTCAGCGCTTCCACGCCAGCGACGACGTTTGCCGTTCTCTTCCCAGCTCGCGAAGGCACCGTCATTGACGACTGCCAAGCGATAGGTGCCACGCTGAGTCAGTGGCAGATCAAAGACGCTGCGGTACTTGCCTTGGGCTTGGTTCTGGGCTTCGACTTCGGTTCCATCAGGGGCCGTGATGACCAAGTTGTCCAATCCCAAAGGAAAGTGATTGAAGTAGAACAAGTCGTTCGAAACAGCCGCGTCGACGGTCAACCAGGGCTCGGGACCGGAGAACACAGTTTGCGATGGCAGCAACCAAACCTTGTGGGCATAGGTCGTGCTCGGAATGGCGGTCAGCAAAAAAGCAAGCGAAAGGAGCAAGCGATTCATGTTCATTCTCGTGTTAAAAAGGGAGTTCATTTGGAGGATGGGATGACGAAAGTGATTTCGCCGAGTTCTTCTTTGCCAGCGGCATTCAATTTTTGTGTCGTCTTGGAAGGCCACACAAATGGCAGTTCCACAATTTCGCGGCCGCCGACTTCTCGCGAGGCCTCGACCATCAGGCTGTATTTGCCAGCCGGTAATTTCGAAAATCGTTGCTTGTGGTCGTCGAACGTCAGTTCATGTTTGCCAGCGGGACGGGTGGCGCTGGACACACCATCCACGGGCATTTCCAGCGAACGTCCAGAACGCCGCCACCACTGACGCAGGTCGGGCAACCACTTGGTTCCTTCGCCTTCGCCAGATTTGGTCAGTTGGTACCAAACGGCCAAGTTCGCAACGCACTTTCGGTTTTCGTCTTGGATCCAGATCGCCACGTAAGGACGGTGGTATTCCGAGACATTCAGCCGTGGGATTTCAACGGTGGCTTTCCAGTCTTCGGCGGTCGTCTGGCTGACGCCGAGCAGAGCGATGCCAAGCATCAACGCAATTCGATTCATCATGGAAGGAAGTCGAGTTATCAAGAGGAAGGAAAGTGATCAGTGAATGAGCAACACGGCCAATAGGAACGGCAGGAAGAGTCCGAGTCCGACCAGTGGCCAAGTCATTTTTCGACGTCGAGCGTGTTCAACCAACAACAGCAGACCAGTGAGACAAAACACCAACGTGGCAATCGCGAAAAGATCGAGGAACCATTTCCATGCCGCACCTGTGTTGCGTCCTTTGTGCAAATCGTTGAAGTAGGAGATCCAACCTCGCTGGGTCGATTCAAATTCGAACTCACCGGTCTCGCGATCGATCGCCAACCAAGCGTCGGAGCCGGGCCCGGGCATCGAGAGGTAAACTTCGTCTTCCGACCAATCCGCTTCTCGGCTTCCAATTGATTTGCCGGTTTGCTCGGTCAACCACGCGGCCAGCTCAGGCGGCAAAGCGGCTGATTCTTCTTCCGTCGAATTCGCAAGCAAGCTCACCAACTCCGGCGGTAAATCATCGATGACCGAATCGCGTTGCGGTTCGGTTTCAATTTGGGAAGCGTGGTTCAGCGTGATGCCGGTGATCGCAAACCCCAACATCCCGATCAAGCAAACTGCCGAGCTGGTCCAGTGCCACAACACCACCATCCGCAAAGCAGCGGATGAGAATCCGGTCTTTCGAATGGTGGGCGTCGCAGTCGTTTCGGCGGTCGGGTTGCTCATCAAGGAAGGTCAGCGAGGAGTTAGTTGGACGAAATGGTCTCGACCTCGCGTCCCATTCGAGTCCAGCTTGCGTGCCAGACTTCTCGTTCGACCGAATCGGTCACGTTTTGAACGCTGCCATCAGCCATCAGGATTTTCACGAGCCCGGTATGATAGCTACGTGGTCCGGTGATTTTCGCCGAACGAAAACTGAGATCGGGAATTTGGCTGTTCGGTGGCAAGTACCCGTTCATGACGGCTCCGTCAGGTACCGACCCACGAAGCCAGTAGTGGTTGCGGCTTCCGTCCCAACTGTTTGTGACCGCTTCAACACCGGCGTATTGGTTCTGGGCCGCTGCTTCCAAGACCGTCGTGGCGATGGAGCTGACCGACGCGCGATTGGATCGAAGATCCATCTTGGGCGAGACATTGGCCACGTCGAGTCCGGACCCAATGCCCGTTTCAGCGAACAGGATGGTGTGGGAAGTTCCGTCGAGGATGTCACGGAATTTCAGCTTGGCGTTGACCCAGCACATGCCGTCCGATGGAGTGCCGTTGCCAGGGTGGAAGACACCATCTTGGCCGCTGCCCTGGTTCATGCTGTAGCTGGTTCCCGCGATTTGAATGGAATCACCCGATGGCATCGTCAATCCGTGCAGAACAGCATTGACATCGCTGGGGCATTCGAACGTTGGTACTCGTGTCTGAGCAGCTTCACGCAACTCAATAGGAAGATCTTCGCGTGCGGGGTGTCCCATCGGGATGCTGAAGTCGATCAGATCTTGCAGTTGGGATTGCTCCAAAAACGGCAAAATTTTCGCGTGGGGCGAGAAGTCGTTTGGATAGGTCGGACCACTGAACCCATTGTTGGGGAACGCACCGGCGTAAGTCGATGCATAGTTGTGTGTGGCCAGTCCGATTTGCTTGAGGTTGTTGCTGCACTGCATCGACCGGGCGGCCTCACGTGCGGCTTGAACCGCGGGCAACAGCAAGCCAACCAGCACGCCGATGATCGCGATGACGACCAACAATTCGACCAATGTGAAACCGCGATGCAGCTTTGGAATTGCGAACGGTTTTGTCGATTGAGAGTTGATTGGCGTTGAGCCAGCTTCGTCTTGGTGAGTCATTCAGGTTCTCCTAGGTGGGGCACATGCTTGTGCGAGGTGAACGTGGCTGGCTATTGAACCGAGGTTCATGGCTGGCTTCGTAACAGCGAATTGAAAAAATGCTGAGCGACAATTGCAGTGAGCGTTGTGCGACTCAGCGACGTTTGAACGATTGATGTGTGATTGAGTTGAGTTGTTGGAATCGCATCAACGATTCTGTGAAATCGTTTCCACTTCGCGACCCATTCGCGTCCAGCTCGCGTGCCAAATTTGCAAATCGATTGAGTCCGTCACGGTTTGCACACTGCCGTCGGCTAAAGCGACTTTCACCAATCCTGTGTGATTGCTGCGAGCGGCGGTGATCTTGGACGAGCCGCGAGCCAAGTCGGGAATGTTGCTATTGGGTGACAAGCGGCCGTTGATGATTGGGCCGTTGGGAACGGTGCCTCTCAACCAATAATGATTGCGGTCGCCGTTCCAACTGGTGATGTACGACTGAACGTCGGCGATGTCACCTGAGTCTGCGAGGTTGGCCACCGCGGTGCTCGCTTCAGAGACTCCCGCACGAAAGAACTGTGGATCCATCGTGGGCGTCGGTGTGTCCGAGTTCAGCCCGCCACCGATCAGTGTTTCTGCAAACACGATGGTGTGGCTGGTGCCGTCGAGAATGTCGCGGAACTTGACCTTCGCGTTGGTCCAACACAATCCGTCGGGTTCGCCGATGCTGGGGTGAAAAACACCATCCAGTCCACTGCCTTGGTTCATTGCGTAGCTGGTGCCAGCGATCGGAATGGTGGCTCCCGATGGCATCGTCAACATGTGCACGTCTGCGTTGACATCGCTTGGGCATTCATAGGTTGGGACTCGCGTGCCAGCGGCTTCATGCAAGCCTTCGGGCAAATCCGCGAGCGCGGGATGACCCATGTAGATGTCGAAATCAATCAGATCTTGCAGTTGAGCTTGCTCAAGGAACGGCAAAATTTTGGCAAACGGCGAGTAGTCACTCGGGTATCCGGCTGGCCAACTGTAGCCGTTGTTGGGGAAGGCACCGTTGTAGGTCGATGCGTAGTTGTGAAGCCCAAGCCCAAGTTGTTTGAGGTTGTTGCTGCACTGCATCGAGCGGGCGGCTTCGCGAGCGGCTTGGACCGCTGGCAAGAGCAAGCCAACCAGGACGCCGATGATCGCGATGACCACCAACAACTCCACCAAAGTGAAACCTTTGTGACGCGCGGCGGGGCGAGCAGAGCCAGCTTGATTCGTCTCGTGTGAGACCGGTTCAGGGGGCGTCGACGAAGAATCGAGAGGCGAACGGGGCATTAAAAACTCCAGCCGGAAGGCACACTGGGTACGGATCTACTTCAGCGGATCGGGCCTCACCGCGGTGGTGAGATCGATCAAGAAGCGAAACGAACGTGGCTGGCTGGAGGGTGTGAACCCGTTGCTGGCTGCGTCGACGAATCTGTTATTGCGAGTCAGTCGCAATATGGTGCTGGTTGATCCGAACGGTTACAAGGGGCAAAACGAGGCGTGCGGGTGATATTTGAGCTATTTCAAGGCAAAACGCTGTTTTCTTACGGGAAACAAGTGGTTCTGCGGCAATTTGAACTAGGGCGAATGGGCCATTTCCGGGGCACCAGTCGAGACGATTTGTTGGTACCGAGCTGCTAGCGACTGAGCATCCGTGCACTCTTTCGTGAGGAATTGGCTGACGATTTGGCCGTCCTTGAGAGCGACTACGCTGTCCGCCCAAACCGCCACACTGGGTTCGTGAGTGACCATCACGATGGTCCGTTGTTGTTGATCGCACAGGTTTCGCAGCAGTCTGCAGATCGAATCGCCAGTCACAGAATCCAGGCTTCCGGTGGGTTCATCAGCGAAGACGATGGCCGGATTGGTGATCAGTGAACGTGCGATCGCAACGCGTTGCTGCTCACCACCACTGAGTGCGTCGGGGCGATGGTGCAAGCGATCTTCGATACCCAATTGCTGAGCAAGTTCGGTTAGCTCGGATTCGTCAGTCAAGCTTTCTCCCGCGGCATAGAGCGGGAACAGAATGTTGTCTCGTGCTGATAGAGACGGCACCAAGTTGAACGCCTGAAACACCAGGCCGATTCGCCGCCGTCGAAAGCAGGTGAGCTCATAGTCCGACAGATCAGCGATGTTTTGACCTTCAATCAGAACGGACCCCGATGTCGGACGAGTCAATCCGCTCATCAAGTGCAGCAACGTGCTTTTGCCTGACCCACTGGCTCCCATAACCGCGACAAAAGATCCTGCTTCGACGTCGAGGCTGACATCACGCAACGCATCGACCTGGCGAATGCCTTGCCGATAAGTTTTGGAAATGGACTGAACCGTTGCGGTTGTTGGTTGAGAACGTTCGGGCACAGACATGGGTGGCGTGATTGGTGGCATCGAGTCGGTCACAAGAGTGGTTGAGCGAAGAATGGTGCTTTGATTAAGCACGAGCCGTGCCAGGGCAACGCATACATCGATCGATCGCAACACAGACGGCGTCGAAGCCAACGATTTGCGGGGTACGGCGAATTTTGTTGTCGGTTTCGGTCTGATTCGAGTGAACGACTTTGCAGGAACCGCCGGCGAAATAGCCATCGTCCGTGACCGAAATTCCATCGAGCTTGACGGTGGTGGTGGGGAATCCACAATCGGCACCATTGATTCCAGCGAGCAACATCGACGAGACCAGCATGATTCAACAAACGAAGAATTTGGCTTTTGCCACAACCGCGATCCTGCTGGTATGGGCATTCCTGGTGTCGATGCGGTCGTTGTCTGCTGACGATGCACCGATGTTGCATGTTGGGGCTGTTCACCGCGGAGTGTTGGATTCACGCGAGAACGGTGATGACACTGCGAAGACCACGTCGTTGCTTAGGTTAGATGCGAACCGCGGTGACTTCGTCCGTGGCTCGATTCGAGGAAAAGGCATTCAGCTTTGGTTGATCGATCAGCATGGTGAACGCTTTCGGCGTCTGACCAATGGTGAAGGTGCGATGGCGACCTTCCTGTTTGTGGTCGACGAGCCATCGCCCGCTGAGGTGATGGTGGCTGGACCCGAAAAACAGAATTATGAGTTGCGGATTGATTCGGTCATCCCCGCGGCGGAACAGTTCCAAAGTTTCGATCGAATTGAGAGTCCTATCCTGTCGGCTTTGCAGCGGAAGCTTCAAAACGGTGGCAACACAACGGAGTTCTGGCAGGCTGTTGCTCGTGATGGTTCGCCGCTGGTAGAGGACAACAACGCCGATGAATCGCTTCGCGAAGATCAAGCTTTGGTCACGTTTTTGTGGCGGGGCGCCGAGCACAACGTTCGCATCTTTGGTGCCCCATCGGGCGATCATGATGAGATGCAACGTCTTGGTGACAGCGATATTTGGTATCGCAGTTATCCGGTGTCTCGAAAAGCTCGCATCAACTATCGCTTGGCACCGGACGTGCCTGTGTTCGATGGAAGTTATCGCGACCGTCGGCGTGCAATTCTTGCGACGGCTCAGCGAGACCCATTCAATCCGTTGTTCGAACCGGCCAGCCCGGTCGATCAGTTCGATGGCAGTTCCGTGGTTGAGTTGCCGGATGCGCCGGTTGTTCCTTGGCTCGATTCGTCTTCAGAGTCACTCGCTGGCTCGGTGACGACGCTGGAACTCAAAAGCAAAATTCTGACGAACACACGCGACGTTCATTTGTATCGTCCTGCCGGATACGATCCCGCTGCTTCCGGCAACGCGTTGTTGGTCGTCTTTGATGGAGATCAATACCTCGACGAGGTGAACCTGCCGACGATATTGGATAATTTGATCGCCGCGAAACGGATTCCGTCCACTGCCGCCGTTTTGATCAGTAACCCAAGTCCGAAGTCTCGGGCCGTAGAACTTCCTTGCAACGACGACTTTGTTCGTTTCTTGACCGAAGAGCTGATGCCGTTCGTTCATGAGCAGTCGATGGACGCAACTCGAGAGAACATCGTGTTGGTTGGTGCCAGCTATGGTGGATTGGCCTCGTCATACGCAGGGCTGAAGGCTTCCGAGGTGTTCGGCAATGTGCTGAGCCAATCGGGATCGTACTGGTGGTCGCCGGGAGGTGAGTTTGGTTCGGTCGAATCCGGCGAACCCAATTGGCTGATTCGTGAATTTGTTCGTGCGGATCGAAAGCCTGTTCGGTTTGCATTGCAGGCGGGGACTTTCGAAACGGCCAGCGAGATCTTGTCCGGCAACCGACATTTTCGAGACTGTTTGCGAGCGAAGGGTTATGACGTTCACTACAGCGAATTCGTTGGCGGCCACGGTTACTTTCATTGGCGTTACGCGATTGCCGATAGTTTGATCGAATTGCTTGGAAACTAGCGAGACAAGGGGCTCAACTGAAGTCGTTTCCGGATTGAAGCAGGTCCATCGGCCGTGATCGTTTGATCGAGATAGCTGGCCAGGCGGCAATTCCAACGCCGAGCAAAAGCACCAACAGGAAGCCACCAAGGATGGGAAGCCAGGGAATGACGAGCGGTGGATGAAGTCCTCCGAAGAAACTCATGTACTGAGCCATCCCGCTGCCGCACCATCCACTTAGAATTCCGAAACCGAGGCTGAGCAAGCCCGCCACGAATGCGATCATCAGTCCCTCGACCAGGATGGCGCGACTGAGATCCGAGCTGGTGAAGCCAATCGAACGCAAAATGCCAAACTCCCATCGCCGAGATCGAACGGACGCGAGCATCACATTCAGCACGCCCAGGCAGGCGATCAGAAGCGAGATCAATGGGATGTAGCTGATCACCCAAATCCATCGGCGGGCGGTGATGTCTAAGTGATCGCGAATTCCTTGTACGGGAACGACTTTGGCAAGTTCGTTATCGGTGGATTCGCTTGATGTCATTTCCGAATCAAGCGGTTCATCAGCGATCGATTGCAGCACCAGATCGCTCGCAAAGGCTTGGATGCTATCGACGTCGGCATTCTCTTTGGCATACGAGAACCACACGTGCGACGCCATCGGCAGGTCGAAATCGGATGC
>NZ_DDGH01000089.1:177487-229261 GCF_002337565.1 Rhodopirellula sp. UBA1907
ACGGAATCGTAGTCTGCGAGCACGAGAGCCGCGGCGCGGTGTGTCCTAGTTCGCAGGCCCGTCAACTTCGTTTGCCAATGCCATCCTGGAAGCTTGACCACTCCAGCGATCTCGTAGCTGACCTTGTTGCCCGCGTTTCGCGGTGGAGAAACGGAGATCGAGTCGCCCAGTTTCAAACCGGTTTCTTCGATGAAATGGTCGGGCACGATGCAGGCACCGCCGTTCTGCATCTGCTTCACCGCGTCGCGAGGATCACCCGCGACCCACTCCAGCGTCAGCAGTGGATGATCGCCCAAAAAGGCTTGGGCGGGATCCAATCCCACGATCACGACATTGTCTTGGCGAATGATGGATGGGCGTTCGGCGCTATGTGTTAAGTCTTCGACCAACCGAGGCTGTTCCACCACCAAGGGCAAACACCGCTGCGGATCCACGTCGGGATGATTGGCCAAATGCTCGGCGTCTTCCGGTTTCAACCCAGGACGCAGCACCACGATGGCGTCGGGAGTCCAGCTGCCAGGAATAAACGATTCCAACATGGTGAATCCCCAAACCTGGATGCCAACAAACAGTCCGAGTCCAAACGCCATCGCGATCGCGGCACCGACCGTTCGCCAAAGATGACTCGTGATTTGGCTGGTCAACAGCTTCGGATCGATCCTCAGCCATCGAGCAAACGTCGGCCCGACATAGCGATCGACCCAAACGACGATCGAAGGTGCGATCACGAAGAAGCCGACGCTGGAACAAAGAAAACCAATTGCCATCGCCAGGCCGACACTGTTTTCGTTGGGCGGGAAGACAAAGGTCAACAGCGGGTTGACCGCGATCAGCGAGAGTCCCAGCATCAACCGAAACCATCCGGGACTCCGTGAAATTTGCGTTTGATGAAGAGGTGCGACCGCATCAAGAGGTTTGACGCAGGTGCTTTTGTACGCCGGAAAAAGTGATGCGAGGAAGGCTCCGCCTAGGGAGGCCAACATCGCGAGAGTCAGATTGCGGCCGCCGAGCAAGATGCCGTGGTGGAGCAAACTGCCGAACAATTGTTCCACGATTTGCAATAAGCCCCAGCCCACGAGGATGCCCGCGATCAATCCCATCGCACCGATCACGAGGCCTTCAATCACGATCAGCAAGACGATTTGCCATTTGGTGAATGCGATGGCTCTGAGCACCGCGTATTGCCGTGTCCGCTCGGTCACTCCCATGCTGAGCGAACAAAACGTGACCAACATCGCGACCAGCATCGCCACCCCAGTGGCGGCGTAGGATTGTAGTTTGACGTTTTCAGCCTCCGACGCCTGATCGAGTGCTTCTTCGATTTCGTAGGCTTCCTGGAACTGAAGCGGAGTCTTGTAGCTGCTCAGTCGCGGTGCCCAACCGAATCGGAATTTCGTGATGTCGGCCTCTTTGTTGATCGACACGCCGAGCAAGCTGATTCGAAAGGTTTCGCCAAGAATTTCCTCGGCTTGAGCAATGTGAATGAATGCTTCGCCAAAGCTGGGCGTCAACATCGGAATCGAGCCCGCATTCATCGTCGGTGGCTTGGGAGCGTCCAGCAAACCAACGATCTGAAACGCCACCAGGTCTTGGCCGTCTTCACCAGGACGAGGTCTCTCGATATTCAACCAATCGCCAACATGCAATTGACGGCGTTTGGCAACATCCGCTCGCAAGACAGCTTGCGGTGATTCGGTTTCCGGTGACAACCAGTGTCCTACGGATACATCAAATGGAGACTGTTCCGCGTCCGTCGCCATGAACATTAGACTGGGGAGCAGCCCTCGCGGACCGTCACCGGGACCTGGGCGAACAGCGTGAACAGCTGGCGGCAAGTTGGGAGTTTGGATCGCGATACGTTTGGCCCACATCGGATCCACCGTGGCAACGGCAGGATCATCAAGCAATGGCTGCATGACGTCTGCCGAGGCAAAATCGTTTTCGTCTGCGCTGATTGGTGCGATTGTCAGTTCGTATCGACCCAGAGCAAGATTGCTGAATTCATCGTATGTTTTGTGCAACGCCTCGTAGCTGCTGGTGACCCAAATCACCATGCAAACCGCCGCTGCGATGGCGACGGTGGTCAGTGCGGTGCGTGTCGAGCGTTCGCGAAGAAACGCGAGGGCGAGCCGAAGGACCTTCAATGCACCGCCTCCGCACCGAGGGCTTTCTGGTAACGGTTCGCGACGGTTTGAGGGTCTCGAATCCCGTCCGTTTTGAATTCGGCCAAGTCGGTGCCATCCTTCATCACCACCACTCGATCCGCCCACATCGCGACGTGCGGTTCATGTGTGACGACGACGATGCTGCGCTGTTCTTCATCAACGAGGCTTCTTAGCAGCCGGCAGATGGTCGTACCGGTGGCCGAATCCAAGCTGCCGGTGGGCTCGTCGGCCAGCAGGATTGCCGGATCGCAAATCAGGGCTCTCGCAATCGCGATGCGTTGTTGCTCGCCCCCGGACAGAGCCATCGGGCGATGTGAACGTCGCTCACTCATCCCAAGCCGATCGAGCAGACGTTCGACTCGATCGTCCAAATTGGTCGCTTCATTCGCGGGCAGGCGAATGTTCTCTTCCGCCGTCAATGCAGGGATCAAGTTGTAGGCTTGGAAGACGATCCCCAAGTTCTTTCGACGAAACTTGGTGAGAGCAACGTCGTTCAGCTGGGAGAGATCTTGACCGGCGATGGACACCTGTCCCGCATCGACCTGGATCAGCCCCGCCATCGCGTGAAGCAGCGTGCTTTTTCCCGAACCAGAGGCACCCATGATCGCGACCAGTTCACCCGATTGAACGGTCAGGTCCACTCCATCCAGCGCGCGGACGGATGAGTTGCCTTGGCGAAAAGTCTTGTGAACTTGATCGATTTGCAGCGGTGGTGTGTTGTTTGAAGGCACGGAAGGAGTGGCTCATTCAAAGTGATTGAAGAAGCTCTGCATCAAAAAATGGAGCCAGAGCAATGGGATCAACGACGGAGAATCGACAAGGCGAATGGACGTTGCGTTTGAACTCAAGGTGGCGATGGAGAATGCGTCGCCGCTGGCGAAATTTTCATCGGCCAGAACGTGCTGCCATCTAAGAATGGTCGAGTTTCGCGAAAGAAATCGCATTGGTCCGGTGATTGCAATTGCCGGGCCTTCCTTACCGATTGGCCAACCCTGTTGATGCTGCCTTCATGAATTCACTTCGTTTTTTGATCCAGTTTGTTGGTGCACAGATGCGTCTGAATCCCGGACGCGCATGCATCACGACGCTGGGGATCATCGCTTCGACCTGTGCCGTGGTTTGGGTGGTCAGCGGTTACGACGCGTTGGTGTCTCAGTTCGATGAGAACAGCGAAAAGTATTTGGGGCGTTACGATCTGCTGATCATGCCCAAGTCAGGACCGCCGGGATCGGAAACCCCGCTCATTCAGTCCGCTTTGGTGGATGAGTTGAAACGAGACGCGGGAGTTTTGGAGGTCAATCCGATCGGTCAATCACGGGTCACGGTGATCCCAATTGGAAATCAGACGGAAGACGAGAAGTCATCGCTCGACTATGTGGTGGGGGCACGTCCGCCCGTCAACGGTGCTCCGCCGTTGGACCCGACATTGGTCAGCACGCCTGCGATTGAACCACCTTACGAGTTGCTTCAAGGACGCTGGTTGACCGAAGACAACGAAGCAAAAGAAGTTGTCATCGGTGAGTTGGTCGCGAAAGACAAAAGGCTTTCCGTCGGTGATGACCTAAAGCTGCTTTCGTTGGCAAACGAAGTGGAATTGACCGTCGTGGGGATCGTCGAGCAAGCTCCGCAGGCACCATCGTTGTCGTCGCGAGGTCGCGGTGGGCCGCCGTCTGGAAAGCGACCCAGCAAACCGCGAAAGCCGAAACCTGATTTGAGTGAACCGAAGAGCGAAACGAATCAGACCGTGCTGGGGATGCCCAAGAATTTTTCACAGGGCATCGCGGCCAACGCGATTTATGTCCGTCCCGAACTGGCGGAGTGGATCAACGGCTACGTTTCGAAACCTCAGGTGTTGCAAGTTGCGATTCGCGACACGGTCACCATTCAGCAATTTCGTGAAGCTTGGGAAGAACGCCTGACCAGCGGACGGCCCGCGATGCAGTTGATCGACTTCGAGGCCGTGCGAGCGGGGATGGAGTCGAATCGATCTGTGTCAGGCCAGCGATCCCAGGCTTGGGCTGCGACCGGGATGGCGACGCTGGCGGCGATCTTCATCATCTTCTCGACACTCAGCATGGGCGTCACCGAACGCACTCGCGAATTCGCGATGTTACGAGCGGTTGCTCTGACTCGAGGGCAAATTGCCACGATCGTCGCGGTTGAAAGCGTCTTGCTTGCGATCGTCGGTTGGCTAGGTGGGTTGGCGGCTGGCTATTTGATGTTGGTTGTCGGCAGTCACTACGTTCCTGGATGGTTTGGGGCAGATGCCGTCTTGGGCTGGGGGTGCATCGTGTTGTCTGGAGTGACCGTGCTGGTTGGTGCGTTGGGTGCGGCGATTGTTCCCGCTTGGCGAGCCACTCGCATTGAACCGCTCGACGCGATGACATCCAAGCTGTCGACACCCGGCATTCAGTCTTGGATGGTTTGGGGGGGGATCGGGTTGACGCTCTCCGCACTGACACCGCTTCTCGTTTTCGCGATTCCAATGTCGGACGAATGGCGAACGTGGGCGTATGGATTCCTGACGTATCCGACTTTGTTGCTGGGCATGATTTGTTTGGCACCAGCTATCGTCGTGGGAAGCGAGCGGACGATTGGACCCTGGGTGACTCGTGCGTTGGGGCTGGATACCCGAATGATGAAGACGCAGTTGTCGGCCAATTTGTGGCGGACGGTCGGAGCAACATTGGCATTGTCGATCGGTTTGGGACTTTATGCTTCGACTCAGACCTGGGGATATTCCATGTTGAAGCCGTTCACCCCCGGGAATTGGCTTCCCGATGCCTTGGTCGCCTTTCACCCAGTTGGGTTGGATGAGGAGAGAATTGACGACGTCAGAAAAGTGTCCGGGGTGCGTCCCGATCGGGTGATGCCGTTGGCGATCGAACAAGCCAGGTTTGATTGGGGCGATGCCGATCAGCCTTCCCGTGTGCAACGTGACAATGCGGTCCTGTTCGGGATTGATCCAGCGATGGCATTTGCCAGTGAAGACACGTTTCTGACCTTCGCATTTGTAGAGGGCGATCGAGCGTCCGCCATCGAAGCGTTGCAATCCGGCGGCTCGTGTCTGATCTCAGAAGACTTTCAAATGAGCACTGGGTTGAGCGTCGGCGATGAGTTGAGCTTCACGCCGCCGACTGCGGAAGACGAACGCGTGACCTACCGCATCGCTGGAGTCGTGTCGTTGCCTGGGTGGCACTGGGTGACAAAGTTTTCGGGAGTGAGGCGACACTTTGTTCGGACCGCAACCGTGGTGTTCGCAAATCGGGAACAGGTGCAACGAGACTTCCATTTGCATCAAACGGAATTTGTTTGGATGGACATCGATGATGATGCTGACTTGTCGTCGATGGAAGCCGATTTGCAATCGATCGCCGAACGAAAGTCTGGAGAAACCTTTGTAGCAAGCGGTTTGGGAAGCGTGAAATCGTACCGTCCGTTCGCTCGGATGACCGCATCGGAGAACGTCCGCAAAGCGATCAAGCTTCGAGCTGACGACATGATTTGGGGAATGAGCTATCTGCCGTTGATCACGCTCGCGATCATGTCGCTGGCGATTGCCAACACGGTCATCGCGTCGGTGCGATCACGAACGTGGGAGTTTGGCATCATGCGGTCTATTGGCGTGACCCGAGGCCAACTGGCACGCTTGGTCATCGCCGAAACGATCTCGATCGCGGTCGGTGCCTGTTTGCTGAGTTTGATCTTTGGATTGATTGCCGGATGGTGCGGCGTCGGGATGGCCCAGTATGTCGGTTGGTTTGCGGGACCGCCGAACTTCATCATTCCGTGGTCCCACCTGTCAATCGGATTCGCGATGACGATCGGGCTGTGCTTGTTGGCAGGATTGTGGCCCGTCGTGCGAATCGGCCGGGCCGAACCGCTTGGATTGCTACAAGCCGGACGCGGCGGCCAAGGATGAACGAGACGGTGAGTCTTGTCTTTGCTTCGCGTCGTTGACTTCATTCACTGGTCGTCGATGCCGTAGGCCTTCATGCGATCACGAAGCGTGCCACGGTGGATGCCCAGCATCTCCGCCGCCTTTGCCCGATTGCCTCCCGTGTGCTTTATCACCGATCGCAGCAACGTCGGTTCGGTTGCAGCCAGGAAATCGCTGTGCAACGTCACCGAGTCGGGGTTGGCTTCGATCGCGTTCTCTGACCAGACACGAATGGATTTTTCCATCGCGAGAACGGGAGATGTGGTTGGTGCGTCGCGCCCTGGTTTGGGTTCGGGGAAATCATCGATGGTGAGTTTGCGGCCGCGGCTGACGACGGCGGCGTGCCCGACCGCGTTTTTCAATTCGCGAATGTTGCCGTGCCAGGGGCGTGCGTGAAGTTCATCCAGCAATTCATCATCGACCGCTGATTCGATGTCCGCGTACTTCATCGCCGAAAGGAAGTGACGGCAGAGCGGCCCGATGTCTTCCACGCGATCTCTCAGCGGTGGAAGGTGAATTTGCACGCCGGTCAAACGATGAAACAAATCTTCGCGAAAGGCGTTGGTGGCGACGTCTTCGTGCAGGTCGCTGTTTGTGGCGGCGAGGATACGAACGTTGGCGGTTCGTGGTTTGACATCGCCCACGCGGCAGTACTCGCCTTGTTCGAGCACTCGCAGCAATTTGACTTGCGTGCCCAACGGCAGGTCACCGATTTCGTCGAGCAACACGGTGCCGCCTTCGGCACGTTCAAACAATCCGGCCCGGTCGTCGCTGGCACCCGTGAACGCTCCTTTGACATGACCGAACAGTTCGCTTTCGATTAAATCCGGATTCAGTGCGACTGGGGCGATGGGAATGTAAGGTCCATCGGCGCGGCGACTGTGCCGGTGAATCGCGGCGGCGACCAATTCTTTGCCGGTGCCCGTTTCACCGGTGATCAGCACTGACAGATCGCTGTCGGCGACCAAGGCGATTTGCCGGAAGACTTGTTGCATCGCCGGTGACGTGCCGACCAGCACCGACGGATCGACGTCCATTGGCTGAGTCGCGGTGGGAGCCGTTCGACGCGAAGATTTTTGGAGTGCCGTTCGGCAGGTGCGCAGAGCGTCTTCGAGTTTGAATGGTTTGGTCAGGTAGTCGGTTGCTCCGTTTTTGACTGCTGCGACAGCGGTTTCCAAGTCACCAAAGGCGGTGATGATGATGACCGGAGCGTTGTCAGTTGCTTCCAAAAACTTTGGCAATGCCGAGATGCCATCTTCTTTCGGAAGACGCACGTCGAGGATCACCATCGAAACGTCGTTTTGGGCTGCCAGCCGCAAACCTTCCTCGGCGCTGGATCCCGTGATGACCTCATGTCCTTCGCTGGTGAGCATCTTTTCAAGTGCCCAGCAGATGGAAGGTTCGTCATCGACAACGAGAATGGTGTGTGCTGTGGTCATGTCAAAAACTGTGGTTCGTTCTGTTGGTCCAGCGATCAAAGAATTCGCGTGTCCAACTCAAAAATGGTTCGTTCGTTTTCTCGCCGCCATTGCACCGATCCGCCCAAGTATTCTGCGGAACGTTGGACAACGGGAAGCCCCAGTCCCATGCCTTCGGGTTTGGAGGTCACAAACGGTTCGAAGAGGTTTGCCGCCACTGCATCGGGAATGCCGGCACCATTGTCGGATACCGTGACTCGAAGCATGTTCTCGCTCAACTGTTGCAGGGAAACGTCGACTTCGTCACCCGCCTGAATCGCGTTGTGGATCAAGTTGGTCACGGCCGCCACCCATGTTGGACCATCTTGAATTCGGCGTTGACGCAGATCGTCGTCCAATTCCCATCGCAGGTTCACTCGCAAATGATTTGCGATGGGCGACAGACTGGTGCGGACATCGTCAAAGCATGTTTGCACTTCGGTCGGTCGATCTTTGTCTTGACGTCCGGAGGCGACCAGCAACAAACGACGAACGTAATCTTCGGACAGCTCGATTTGATGGATCGCCACCCGGATCCCTTCGTCGTCGGTCGCTTGGCATTCTTGAGCGTGCAGTTCGACGGCCATGCGAGCACCGGTCAAACTGTTTCGCAATTGATGAGCCATGCCGCCCGCGATTTGGTGCAAGAGCTTTTCGCTTTGCTGACGGTTGATTTGATTCCAAAGTTGTTTGAGCTGTTGGGCCATGGAATCCACCGCTCCGCCGAGTCGACCAATTTCGTCGGGCACTTCTTCATCAGACGCATCGTCTGTGACCGCTGAATCGAAGTCTCCGTTGGCCACCGCTTCGACGCGCCGTTGCAGTTTGCTGATTCGGCGAATCAATCGTGATGTCAACCAGAACGTTAACGAACTGAGTGCAACGATCGTCGACAACCCAGTTGCCAGCGGAAGGATCGCGGCTTGCCGGCGATTGGCGTTGAACTGTTCGTCTTCAAACAGAACCACCACCGCGGTGACTCGGTCTTGGCGGAGTTGGCTGCCGACGGTTTGAAAGGCGAACACTCGGAACCGAGTCCCGTCATCGTTAGGCACGATCGCCGCGGGCAGAGGTTGCTGGTTCTGCAGGTGTTCTTTGAAAGACGTTCGTGCGGCTTCGTCCAAGTTCAGCGTGGACGAGGTGACGTGACCGCTGGAGCTCAACCCGATCAATTGCGTCCGGGTCAGATCCGCGAGAGATTCCAGGACCATCGAGTTGAGCGGGAAGTTCGAATCCGACAGCGTTGATTGAATCGCGGAAAAACGTTGCTCCAGATCCTTCATCGCTCGTTGGGTGCCCAGCCAATACGAAGCGATCGCCACCAGCACCGCCGCCATCAGCGCCGTGGCGATGATGGGGGTGAGGAGGCGAAGTCGCAGCGAACGAAGAGGGGGAGATGTCACGGGACTCATTCTATTTGGATGTCCGAGACGAAAAATCCGCCGCCGGTGGCGAAAGACCCGCCGCGGTATTGGCTGAAACGAGGCAATCGGATCATCATGTTGCTGTTTTCACGCACTGTGTGTGGGTGGCACACCGCGTGCTTCTACGAGTTTCGATCTGAACCTGATTGACCTCCATGTTTTACCCATTCGGGGGCCTCTGGGATGAGGCTCTCCCCACGAAGGACTCGCTCGATGAAGAATCGTTCTGCAACTCGCTCCGCTTTCACGTTGGTCGAACTGCTGGTGGTCATTGCGATCATCGGAGTGTTGGTCGGGCTGTTGCTGCCGGCCGTGCAATCCGCTCGAGAAGCGGCTCGTCGGATGCAGTGCAGCAACAATCTGAAGCAGATCGCGTTGTCCGTCCACAACTACCAAAGTGCCTACAAAAAGTTCCCACCCTCCGCACTCGTTGATTTGAGCGTGACCTCCACCGGCAACAATGGGTCTTGGGGAGTGCACGGACGGATCCTGCCGTTTTTGGAACAGGGCAATGTTTATGAAAACATCGACCTTTCGTTGGCTTGGGACAACCAGGAAGCCATCGATGGCCTGAAGATCCCAACCTACGCTTGCCCGAGCGATCCCGGAACCGATCAAGAGCGAACGTTCAGCGATGGCCGGCCCACGTTGTATCCGACCACCTATGGATTCAACTTCGGCCGATGGTTTGTATTTGATCCCACGACCCAGAAAACTGGTGACGGGATGTTCGCTCCCAACCAGTTTTACAGCTTTCGAGATTGCTTGGATGGCAGCAGCCACACGTTGCTGACTGGCGAGGTGAAAGCTTGGACTCCCTATCAACGCAACGGGGGTCCATCCGACACGGCCATCCCCGCCAATCAAGCTCAAGCCGAATTGGTCGTTGCCAGCGGTGCCCAGTTCAAGAACACCGGACACACCGAGTGGCCGGATGGTCGTTGCCACCACACGGGATTCACCGTGACGTTGCCTCCCAACAGTGACGTGGAATTCGAGACGGGTGGGCAACTGTACGAACAGATGGATTTTAGTTCATGGCAAGAAGGAAAAGACGGTCAAAGCGGTAACCCGACCTACGCGATGATCACCTCCCGCAGTCACCACGTCGGATTGGTGCAAGTCGCAAGAGTGGACGGGAGCGTCTCGTCTGTCACCGAATCGGTCGAACTCTCGATTTGGCACGCCTTGGGAACTCGAGCAGGTCGCGAAGTCATCCAGGGCGAATACTGATTTTGTCTTGAGACGTACCGCGGATGAGGTCGGCTTTTGGGGAAGTACGTTGCCCCTGAATGTGATTCCTCGTCCCGCGGCGGTGGTGAGCGAAGACCCGAAAAAGTTTCTCGTCGCAAAAAAGGAAATTTGTTTGGCGGTTGTTGGGATGAGTCGCAACTGACTCATTAGCAGCATGTGATCAAGGGTTTGATCGCGGGCTTGCAATCATTCCCACACCACTGGAGGCCTCCGCGATGAAGGCACTGACTCAATTTTCGTTCGTTGTACTGACTGTTGCTGGCATGTGTTCCGCAGTGGCTCAGCCGCCTGAACGCGGAGACCGCGAAGGACGGGGCGGCCGCCCCGGAGCTGATCGTGGCCAACGTTCGCCCGTCGAGCGTTTGATGCGTTTGGACACGGACGAAGACGGCAAGCTGACCGAAGAAGAAGTGGGCGATTCCCGGCTCAAATCGTTGATCACCCGAGCGGACAAAGACGAAGACGGCGTCGTGACTCGTGAAGAGCTCGAAGCGATGGTCGGAAGCCGCGAACTTGGCGATGGCGCACGCGGTCCTCGCGGCAACGGTGACCGCGGTCCACGTGGCGACGGCGATCGTGGCCCACGCGGTGAAGGTCGCGGACCCGAAGGTGGTGCTCGACGTGGCCCGCGAGATGGTGATGGTGACCGTGGTCCCCGTGCTGATGGCGACCGTGGTCCTCGCGGCCAAGAAGGCCGTGGACCTCGTGGCGAAGGTGACCGCGGACGCGGCCCTGGACCAGGTTTCGGTGGACCACCACGCGATGGCGACATGCAAGGTCGTCGTGGTCCCGGCGGGCCTCCACAAGTGGGCCAAGTATTGCCAGCGTTCGTGCAAGAGCACATGAGTTTGAGCAACGAACAACGCGAAGCGATCGCAAAGCTGCAGGCAAAGGTGGATGCGGAGCTCAAAGAGATCTTGAGCGAAGAGCAGCTGCAAGCGATGCGTCGTGGTCCTGGCCAGGGACCTCACTCGGCCGAAGGACACGAGCATCATCACGGCGATCATCCGGAAGGTGCTGATCGACCCTCGCGTCCAGATCGCGCAGAACGCGGTGACCGCCCAGAACGTGCTGATCGGCCCGAACGCTAGTCGTCGCAGGATTCACGAACGGTCAGGTCTGCTAACCAAGCAGACCGCCCAAGCAAGCAGACGACACAGCCATTGAGCTCGCATTGCTCGGGTCGATTTCTTCGGAATTCGATCCGAGCTTTTTTTGTGAATCGACTGCATCAAAACCGATTTACAAACAGTTCAACATCCGAGGCGGTCCCGATTCAGTAGACCATCGGGACGAAGACTTCTTGAGGGAGCTCATTGCGTTTGTACTCATCGCTGTGCAAACGATCCGGCAACTCCACCGTATCCTGTGGGACTTCGCCGTAAGGGATTTGCGACAGCAAGTGATGGATGCAATTCAGTCGTGCTCTTTTCTTGTCGTTGCCTTCAACAACCCACCAAGGTGCCTCGGGAATGTGTGAACGTTCCAGCATGATTTCCTTGGCTTTGGTGTATTGCTCCCATCGTCGACGAGATTCCAAATCCATGGGACTGAGTTTCCATTGCTTCAACGGGTCGTTGATGCGGCATTGAAACCGAAACTCTTGTTCTTCATCCGTGATGGAGAACCAATACTTCAGCAGGATTGTTCCCGAGTCAACGATCATCCGTTCAAAGTCGGGGACGGTTCGAAAGAATTGTTCGTATTCCTGATCGGTGCAAAATCCCATCACACGCTCGACCCCGGCGCGGTTGTACCAACTGCGGTCAAACAGCACGATCTCTCCGCCGGCAGGAAGGTGCGGTGTGTAGCGTTGGAAATACCACTGCGTCTTTTCGCGTTCGTTGGGTGCCGGCAATGCGACAACGCGGCAAACACGCGGATTCAGTCGCTGGGTAATGCGTTTGATCGCACCGCCCTTGCCCGCGGCATCGCGACCTTCAAACAACACCGCGACTTTGACACGATTCGCGACCACCCATTCTTGAAGCTTCACCAGTTCCAGCTGCAGTTTCAGCAAACTGGCAAAGTACTCTTTGCGGCCAATTCTACCGCCGTCATCAGTGCTGCGTTTCGCGGAACGTTCCATCAACGCATCGCCGATCTCGGCCTCAATCTCTTCGTCGATGGAATCCAGGATGTCGTCGCGTATTCGGTCGTAGTCAGTGGATCGCTCGGATTCGGACACGGTCATTTCCCTCTGCGGTATTCTTCGACAAGGAATGCCAAGAATTCTCGGATCGATCGCAACGAGAACTCTGCACTCTTCATGTGGTTTTCAAGACCTTCGATCTGGATCTCTTGTTCGGCCTCTTCGCGCCGCTGCATCTCCGCTTTCAGTTGCTCAAGCGTCGATTCGGTGTCTTCGATTAAATTCCGAATCGTTTGCGTCGAGTAGTGTTGGAACCCGCTCATGGTTGGTGCCTCTTAAAGGATGCTGGAGATGCCCAGGCACAGCCCGGGGATGAGGAAGAACACACCAACGATGTACGCCAACGCGATCAATTTGTTTTCCGACGCGGTTGCACCCAGCCATTCGGCGGCGCGAACCGGCACGAATCGAAGGAAAGGGATGCCATAGATCACCAGGACTCCCAGCACGTTGTAGGTCAGGTGAATGAATGCAATCTGAAGAGCGGCGGATTGGTTCCCATCGACCGCCGTCGCGGCTAGCAACGCGGTGATGCAGGTGCCGATATTTGCCCCCAGCGTGAACGGGTAGATCTGTTTCAACCCGAAGGCACCGGATCCCGCCAGCGGCACCATCAACGACGTCGTCGTGGACGAGGACTGAACCAAAACGGTGACGAATGTTCCTGAGGCGATTCCTGAAATGGGGCCTTTGCCAATCGCAGCGTGCATGATGCTTTTCGCTCGCCCGACCATCAATTGCTTCAGCAGTTTGCCGACATAGTGAATGGTTAAAAAGATCATCACGATGCCGAGCAAAATCAGGATGATTCCGCCGATTCCATCGGACAGATTTTCAACCATATGTTTGGCGGTGTTCACCACCGGTGCGGTCGCGGCTTTGACGAAGTTCATTCCCTTCATCGAAGCGTTCTCAACGACGAAGAGACTTGCCAGTGAGCTGCCGAGTTTCTCTAGCAGTCCAAACATCATTTCGAGTGGTAGGAAAATCACCACCGACAACAGGTTGAAGAAATCGTGCACCGTCGCCGCGGCAAAGGCACGAGCAAACTCCTTTTTCTCGCGAACGTGACCGAGCGAAACGATCGTGTTGGTGATCGATGTGCCAATGTTGGCTCCCATGACCATCGGGACCGCAACGGAAACCGGCAGGCCTCCCGCAACCAACCCGACGATGATGGATGTCACCGTGGATGAGGATTGAATCAAAGCGGTTGCGACCGTTCCGACAACCAGCCCCGCAAAGGGATTGGTTGCGAACGCGAACATCTCTTCGGCTTCGTCACCGGTCGCCGTTTTGAAACCACTGCCAATCAACCCAACGGCGCAGATCAGCAAGTAGACCAGCACCGCAACAGTGATCCATTGCAGGATTGGGTTGCCGCTTTGAGTGGTGGTCATCTCTTCAGACACCGCTTCGTCCAATGCGTCTTCCATAACGCTCTCGCTGGCTACATTCATGGGGAAACCGTGGGGGGAGAGCGAAGGCTCTTTCAATGAGGAGGGCCCGTTTGGCTCGGAACCGACCCGTTTGGAATGGTATCGTCCGAAGGCTGAGTAGGTTATGAGAAGCCGACTCGAATCGATCAAGCGTCTCATTCTGGTGTGTCAAATGGGACACTCCTCACTTCCTCAAGCGAACCAGCGGCTTTTGCGGACGAATCATGAGTCCACCTGCCGGGCGCATTTCGATCGCGAATCGGAAGTTCATCAAAACTTCATGAACGTGCAAGGCTTTGAATTTTGAACCCCCCGTGTCATCCGACCGATTTGGCCGGCTTACACGTGTGGGCGAAACGGTTTCGGGCACAATCCGCTGCGAATCCGTTTCAACGATTGGCGGATGGTTTGGTCGCCAATGGTTTGCTGATCAGGCACCGCAGTTTTGAGTTCGGTGAAACCAGCTTCCTCGCCTCGATGTCGGCTTCCGTGAACCGAGCCATCAGCACTTCGCCGTCGGTGGCGCGATTGCGATCGTAGGAGATATAGATCGAACCGTCGGACGACTGAAAGCCATCGGGGTAGCTGATCCCTTTGCGTTCATCCAACATCAAACCGCCGAACCAAGTTTGCCCTTCATCGTCGGACAACCAAGCACTCAGGGCCACTCGTCCGCGATGTGAGTCAAAGGCCTCGCCATGTTTGATCAGCAGCAAACGACCTGATTGCAAACGCCGGACATGGAATCTCGCGTTGGGGTGTTTGATCTTCGATGCGACTGCCGCGGACCAAGTCTGACCGCCGTCGACCGATGTGCTTTCCATGATCCCCTTTCGAGTGCGAGCGAGCATCCAAAGTGAGTCATCATTCCGCTGGACGATCATGTGTTCGTGCCAGTCTGGATTGGGGAATGTTGCACGTCCTCGGCGATGCCAAGTCTCGCCCTGATCTTTCGAGACAAAGACGTTCGCACCTCGCAGGGGATCGAGGTTTCGGAAGCAGTTACGAAACGCTCCCAGTCCACCACGCTCGTCCAGCGAAACCGGAAGCATCCAGTCTCCATTGGAAAGAACGGTTGGTTTGTTCAACGTCACTCCGTGCCAGATTCGACGAGGTGTGGACCACTCCGGATTGTCGGCATCAGGGTTCTCGCAAACAATCGCCCATACGCCACCACGTCCGTCGAACATGTCCATCGATTGATCGAAGAACAGCCAAAGTTTGCCGTTGGGGTCAGTCCACAAATTGCCCACCAAGATGCTGCGAGGACGCGGCAGTTCTCTCGAGTGTGAATCCAGAACGAGTCGCGGCTGAGTCCAATTCTTTCCGTCGTCGTCACTGGTCGCGACCACGAAGAAGGCTTTGGGGCTGTCACCACCCGCCACCCAGCACGCCCACAAACGACCGCCGGGAGTTTGCGAGATTCCAATCGTCATGCCGTAGTCCAAGTTCTCATAGCTGTACTCGGGTAGCGGTGACAAGTTTGGCGTTGGTGGTACCAGAGCAAGGTCTGCCATTTCTTCGAGTTCGCGAATTTTACGTTGCTCGTCGAGAACATCTTCGTCGGCCAATTTTCGCGGCGGAGCGACCATCAATTCCTCGATCTCATCTGCCAGCTGTTGAGGCGAGGATGCGATTTTGACGTAAGAATGCGCGGCCAATTTTTCGCGTGGTGGTTCCTGCAACCAAGAAGTGATGCCAGGTTCTTTCACCTCGACTCGACCGTTTCGGATCACTTGCCAGACCTTTGGTTCTGCACCGCGGACGGCGTACAACGTAGCGGCTTGGTCATAGCTCGGTTTGCCATTGTCGATGGACATCTTTTTGCCCGGCATCGGACGCAACTCATATGTGCGGCGGACCGGATTGTTTTTGGGTGTCGTTTTGAGTTTCGCTCCGGTCACCAACTGTTGGCCGACCTCGAATCCGTGCCAGACGATTTCGCCGGGCCAGTGATCCGCCACAAACTGAGCAGCTTCGACATGGGTGGCGATGTTGGTTTCTCGTCGGTTCGATTTTGGGAAGTGACCACCCATCACAACCAGCCGTTGGACTTTGGTTCGAACCAGCTCGGGGGCCACTCGAGCGAGTTCAGCCAAATTCGAAAATGCTCCGATGCTGCAAATCGTGACGCTTTGATCGGCCTCCGCGATCAGGGCTCTTCGATACACATCGATCGCATCTTTGGCATCCTTGTCTGCCGGCGCGTCGTGATCAAATTCGTCTCTCAAAGCAATTGTGTAGGGACTGGCTCGTTGCAAAGCGGTTGGCCCATTTTTGTCGGTCCCAATCGGGATGTCACCGCGACCGTAATAGGTGTTGACCGCGTCCACCGCAGCGGCCGATGCATCAGTGAGGTCACGTCGATTGGTAACGACCGCCAGGATTTCGCATTCACCTCGATCGGCCAACGCATGCAAAAGGGCCAGCGCACCTGCGTCGTCGCAATCGCCCGACATATCGGTGTCGAGGATCAATTTCACAGGCTCGCGAATCGCCGAACGTTCATTGACCTGCGACACGCAAACGGCGGGAGCGACCGCAAACACGACAAGGGACGCAAACAGCAAACGAGGCATCGGTGACAGCATGGGAAAATCTCGGTGGGATCCGTCACGACAACCGGGGTAGCCTGCGGATGGATGGGACGGTGGGGAGGCGAAACGCGATCGGATTCGGACCCGGCACATCGACCGAGTGACGGTCCGTTCAATCGTTTCGGTGGGAGGTGAGGAGCGGCGACATTTTAATCCGATCCGCCGATGGCTGAGGCCGGTCGGACCAGCGTAACAATCGCCGGACGAACCAACCGTCAACGTACATGGTCGTTGCGGAAATGGATCCAGCGAGGTTGTTCAGTCGCCTGCCGGAGCAACGTTTTCGGAGTCGGTTGAAGACTCGCCACCGGAAACGCTTTCGCGAATCGGGACAGCTGAGGAGGTGAACGAGATGCCTTGTGTATTGCTGGTGTCGACCATCACCGTTTCAACAATCGGTTGATTGACTTCGGTACCGGCTTTCCACTCAACGAGGAAGCTGGCTCCGCTGCCACCAAATTTGTCATCCCGTTCGATCACGAATTCAGTGGCGGCGAGAGGAGCGAGTTGCAGCGGTTTTTGGAGCAACGATCGCAGTTCTTTGCCACTGGTGTCGAAGTACCGAACGGAGGTGACGACGATCTCATTGTTCACATCCGTGTTGCGAACGTTCAACGTGACCGTCAGCAAATACGGTTCGCCCTTTTGATGATAAACGTGCGAATAGGCGGGCACGTACAAACGTTGTCCGGTGACGGGACGCCACGGCATCGTGTCCAGTTCCCGCCGAGCCTCGTCGCGAACGCTGGGCGTATGGTTGGGCAGGTTTTCTTCAATCGATCGAAATCGAAATTCGATGAAAACCACCAGCAAGACGATCGGCACAATCACAAACAGAAACGTCAGCAGCTTGAGATGCCGCGAAATCTGTTCCGCACGTTCTTCGCTGAAGGGGGTCGGCATGGGTGGGCAAGTGGGTTGGATGAATGGGCGTGAACTTGGCGTTCACGCCCAGAATCTTCGGGCGAATCGGTCATCTGACGACGTTCGCCCGAGACGTTATCCAGCCACTTCTGCCGTTTGACCCGATGATGAATCGGGCATGGCACCCGAAACGCTGTCCCCGAGGAACTTCGTGTGGCCAGACTTCACATCATACAACGCGCCGATCACCTTCACACGACCCGCTTCCACGGCTTCGCGAATGATTCGGCTTCGTTTGACGATCTCATCGACCGTGTGCATCACGTTGTCTTCAGCCACTTTGTCGACGTACTGTTCCATCGCCTCTTCGCTCAAGTTTTCAATTGCTCGAGTGACATCGCTTGGAATGCACGGTGCAATTTCGTCAACAATCGGTTGCAAGTGTTGGCAACCGGTCGCCGCTTCTGCTCCTTTGTTCGCGGCAACCAAATTGACCGATGAGGTCACCGCTCCGCATCGGGTGTGTCCCAAGACGGCGACCAGCTTCACACCGGCAACGCCGACAGCGTATTCCAGGCTGCCCAGCGACTTGGTGCCGACAATGTTGCCCGCAACGCGAACGCTGAAGATGTCACCGACGCCGAGGTCAAACACCAACTCGGTTGGCACCCGCGAATCGATGCAGCTCAAGATCGCGGCCAACGGATTCTGTCCCGCCGCCGTCGCGTTGACCTGTTGTCCCAAGTCACGGTTCAGACGCGTGCCGCTGGTGAAACGCTGGTTTCCGTCGTGCAAGATCTTGATGACCTGATCCGACGTGACCTTCTCTTGTAATTCGCGTGAAGTGAAGTCTGCAAATTGCTTGGCGTCACTGAGTTGGTACTTCTGGCGGAATCCCTTGAGATTGACGGAAATGTTTCGGGCGGGAGCAACGTTTTGCTTGAAGTCACGGATCAAACTCAACACGTCGGGATCGATGTAGTCCGAACCGGATGCGTCGATCACCAGTTTGCTTCCTGGCTGAGCCTCGTTGAGGACTCGGTCCAAAGCGGCGCGATTGAGGAAGCTGACTTGGTTGGAAAGTTCGATGTGGGTGACATCACCGTCAACTTGAGTTTCCACGATCCGGCGAATTGGCCGACGCAGATTGCTGTTGAGAATGAACAGAACGCTGATTGCTAGACCAATCAAAATACCGATCAACAAGTCCGTCACGACAATCGCGATGACCGTGATGATAAACGGTGTGAATTGGTAGCGACCTTCCTTCCACATTTGTTTGAAGATGGTTGGGCTGGCCAATTTAAAACCGGTTACCAACAGGATCGCCGCCAACGCCGACAGCGGAATTTTGTTCATCAGAGTCGGCAAAAAGGCAACGCTGACCAGCAACAATCCCCCGTGGAAGATGGCAGACAGTTTCGTTTTCGAACCGGAGGCAACGTTGACCGAACCACGAACGACGACCGATGTCACCGGGAGTCCGCCGATCAAACCACAAACCATGTTGCCGCAGCCCTGCGCGATCAATTCGCGGCTGGGAGGCGAGTTTCGTTTGGCTTTGTCGAGCTTGTCGACCGCTTCCAGGTTCAGCAACGTTTCCAATGACGCGACCACGGCGATCGTAACAGCGGCAATGTAGATCGCTGGATCAAACGTTCGGCTGAAGTCGGGCAGTCGTAGGAATCCAAAGAATTCAGAGAAGCTTTGTGCGATCGGGATCTGAACCAAGTGCGACCCGCTGACCAACCAGTCTTGGCCCATGTTGGTGAAACCCATGTTGAGCAACACGCCGACGACAACAACAATCAGTGGTGCGGGAACCAAGGACTTCTTCAGCGCGGGAATGCGTTCCCAAACAAGCAGAATGCCAATCGATAGAAAACCGATCACCATCGCGCCGGTATGGATTTCTCCGGCGAAGATCGTCAGCAATTCAGAAAAGGTGTTTTCTTGGTCGGGCTGGATAAACGACATCTCGCCTTCCGGGTCGGTGTCGTGTCCAAAGATGTGAGGGATCTGTTTCAGAATCAGGATCACTCCGATCGCGACCAGCAGCCCTTTGATCACGCTGGACGGGAAGAAGGCGGACAGAGCACCGCCCCGGGCGATCCCAAAAATGATTTGGATAACGCCGGCGATCAACACGGCCAACAAGAATGCTTCGAAGGAACCAAGTGTCGCGATTTGAGCGGCCACGATCGCGGTCAAACCTGCCGCGGGTCCACTGACGCTGGTGTGCGATCCACTGATCGCCGCGACCACCAAACCGCCGACGATGCCAGCGAGCAAGCCGGAGAAGAGATCGGCGCCTGATGCTAAGGCGATGCCCAAACAAAGCGGCAACGCGACGAGGAAGACAACCAAGCCCGAAATAAGATCTTGCAGGATGGTACTGGGAGAAAAAATACTGGTCGGAGTCTGAGCTTCGGAAGTCGACATAGAGGGATCCTCGGCAAAACGAAGACGTCGTTGTGCAAGCAA
Organism: Rhodopirellula sp. UBA1907; assembly: GCF_002337565.1. NCBI lineage: Bacteria > Pseudomonadati > Planctomycetota > Planctomycetia > Pirellulales > Pirellulaceae > Rhodopirellula > Rhodopirellula sp. UBA1907. The sequence continues at coordinate 197,264 of NZ_DDGH01000089.1, forward strand.
AAAAGGCGAATCAAGATGAGCGAACTCTCGGGAAGCAATCTGCGCAAGGGCTGATCATTTCAGTTGGTGCGAAACGCAATCCTGAAGATCAAAACTGCGTTCACGATGCAGTCAGTCACGAAAACCTATTTTCCGATGACATGTGCTTTCGCCTGCCAGTGGCAGATGCGTCGCGGGAGTTCAGAGACAAAACGGATGGATAGACCGGTGGCCTAGCATCGCATTGGCGCGAGCAATCCGTTCGTGATTCGGTGTCCCTTTGTTGCGGCAAGAATCGGGCGAGTTTGCAGGACCAAAGTGCGGTCCCGCTTGATCTCGCGATGAAGCACAAATCCGCCCTGAGCTGAGCGAGTTTGCTGGACACGTCGATGCGAAGAGCAAGGAACGCGTTCTTCGATTTCTTCCGTTTCAGTTTGTCGGCTGTTCCCCAGCAAAGAACGGGAGACAGTGGTTGAGATCCCCAGCGTTGGAAACGCGACCAAAAACAGCATGATGAAAGACATCATGCGGCTGCCGCGACCAACATCAAATGGGCTGGGGGATGTGTTCAAAACAACGGTTTTGAGAAGATGAGAATGGAAGTCTTCGCGATGAGTTGGGAGCAAGCGTCAGGTATCTTCTATGCGAAGCACCAAGGTGCTGTTCTGCCAAAAGGCAACTGAAACTTGATTTTCGACCGTTCCCTGAGCAAGCCTGAAGGCTCCGGTCCGGGAACTTATTCTAGTGGCAAGCTCGCTGCCGACAAGGATGAGTCGGTCGCCTCTGCCGGTTCCGCAAGGATCGACATCCCGACGTACAGAACAGTTCCATCGGACGATAATTCCCGTAAATGAAGTGCAATTTGATCGATTTGGACCACTGCACCGATCTTCATGTTGTTTTCACCCAAATGTTGCCGAACCAGTTCGTCGAGAGTCAGTTCCCCGTCGTCGGCCAGCTTCAGTTCATAAAATTGCTCTAAATCGCAAACCTTGATCGAGCCTCGCAGGGGAAACTCCAGTTCCTGAGGCAATTCTTTTGTATGAGTCCGAGTGGGAGCAAAAACGCGGTCCACCATCGCTCGGATGCTTGGACGAAGGACCACCACCACGTGGTCACCCTCAAGCAATTGCGAGCGTCCCTGCGGCAATACCGTTTGTTCATCGCGAACGATCAGTGCGATGACGACGCCATCAGGCAACGCCAGGTCTTTGATCATGCATCCGGACGCTCGGGAATCTTGGTCGATGTAGTAGTCGACAATGTCGCCATCGACGTTTTGCAGCGAGCTGATCTCCAACGTCACCGGTGTCTTTTGGTTCTTAGGCACTTCCAACTTCAAGAATCTTGCGACCGCCGGGAGTGTCCACCCCTGCACGAGAGCCGAAACCAAAACGACAAAGAAGACCGTGTCGAAGATGATCGAAGCGGCAGGAAGTCCCGCCATCATCGGGAACGTGGCCAACGTAATCGGCACCGCACCTTTCAGCCCCACCCAAGACAAAAACGACAATTCGCGAACGGTGAATCGAAAGGGTATCCCACACAGAAAAACCGCGATCGGTCGCGCGATAAAGATCAATACCGATGCGATCAAGAGTGCAGGAACCGTGACGTCCCAAAGGCGACTGGGGAACGACAGAATGCCGAGCGCGGTGAACATCAGAATCTGGCACATCCACGCCAGCGCGTCGTGGAAGAGCACGATGCCTCGATGAAAAACCGGGCGTCGATTGCCAATCACGACCCCAGTCAAATAGACGGCCAAGAACCCGCTGCCGCCCAGTTCCGATGCCATCCCGAACGAAAACAATCCCAAAGCGGTTGCCATCACGGGATACAAACCCGCCGCTTCCAACCGAATGTGTTGCAAAACCCAAGCACCCGCCCAACCGACCGCCATGCCCATCGCCGTGCCCACGACGGCTTGGTTGAGAAACAATGTGACCAGCCCAAACCCAAACGGTGTTTGACCGGTCAACACTTCGATCAAACCGACGGTCAGGAAAATCGCCATCGGGTCGTTGGAGCCACTCTCGACTTCCAGGGTGTTGGCCAGCCGAGGTCGAATGTGAACGCCGCCGCCTCGCAAGACGGAGAAGACAACCGACGCATCGGTGGATCCGACGATGCTGCCTAACAGCAAGCCTTGCATCCAAGACAATCCCAAGATCCAAGACGCCGCCAACCCGGTGATCACGGCGGTCACGATGACGCCCACGGTCGCTAACAACGATGCCGGTTTCCATGCCGATTGAAATGCGGCGTATGGTGTGCCGATCCCGCCGTTGAACAGAATCAAACACAAGGCTGTGGTCGCGAAACCATGTGCGAGCGTGTAGTTCTCAAACTCGATCCCGCCAATGCCCTCGGACCCGGCCAGCATCCCGATGGCCAAGAAGACCGCCAACACGGGAACGCCCATTCGAGCCGAAAACTTGTTCGACGCGATTCCTAGTAACAGCAAACTCCCGGCGATCAGGATGAGAGTTTCGATGCTGAACATGATTGGATTTGAAAAGTGGAAATGAAGTGATCCGTGACGGGATGGTCGGGTTTCTTAGTCTAAGAAACCAAACGAAAAACCGGAAAGCCCTCGCGGCACTGCCAAGGAACTTAGCGGTGTCAGCGTGAGCGTTCCGGTTTCTTTTTCGACTTTCGATGAAAGTCTTCGAAGCTAGACCTATTCGATTTTTGTAGTCGCCGGACGGTCGACCACAAGTTGTCGAACCCGATTGCCGATCAAGCGGCGTCCACTGTCGTTTCCGCTTCCTTCTTTTTCGCGAAACGTCGAAGCATCACGTAGAACACCGGCGTCAGGAACAACCCAAACACGGTCACTCCCAGCATTCCGGCGAACACCGCGGTTCCCAACACGCGTCGCATTTCGAACCCGGCACCGGTGGCCACCAGCAATGGCACCACGCCCAGGATGAATGAGAACGCGGTCATCAGGATCGGACGCAAACGCAAACGGCACGCTGCGATGGCGGCGTCGAAGCGGTTCTTGCCAGCGTCTTCTTCTGCCTTCGCAAATTCGACGATCAGAATCGCGTTTTTGCAGGCCAGTCCAATCAAGACGATGAACCCGATTTGCGTCAAAACATTGTTGTCCATCCCGCGGAACCAAACGCCCGATAGAGCGAACAGCAAGCACAACGGCACGATCAAGATGATTGCCAAAGGCAGCAACCAGCTCTCGTACTGGGCCGAGAGCGCCAAAAACACAAACAGAACCGCGAGCGGGAACAGGAACACAATCGTGTTGCCCGCTTGGCGTTCTTGGAACGCGATTTCGGTCCATTCGTAGCCAAATCCAGGCGGCAAGTTTTGGTCGGCCAATTGCTCCATTGTCGTTAGCGACTGGCCGGTGCTGAACCCAGGAACGGTGGTTCCGTTCAAGTCGGCCGCCGGGAACAGGTTGAATCGAACCAAACGGTCCGGACCGGCGGTTTGTTCGATGTTGACGACCGATCCCAACGCGATCGAGGCACCTCGGTCACTGCGAGTTCGGATCTTCGTGATATCGGTCGCTTCATCGCGAAATTTCGGTTCGGCTTGAGCCGTCACGCGGTAGGTGCGTCCGAGGAAGTTGAAGTCGTTGATGTACACCGACCCCAGATAAACCTGCAAAGCTTCGAAGACTCGGTTGACCGGAACGTCCAGCATTTGAGCTTTGGTTCGATCCACGTCCGCGTAGACCTGAGGCACATCCATGCGCAGGTTGGAGAACACTTGTTGGACACCGGGTTGCTGATTGGCGTTTGCGAGCATCGTCTGAGTGACTTCGTTCAACGCATCCAATCCCGCACCGCTGCGGTCCTGAACATACATCTTGAAACCGCCACCTCGACCGATCCCGCGAATTGGCGGCGGAGGAATGATCAAGATTTGGGCTTCGTTGATAGCGGCCACTTCCCGTCGCATGTCCGCGACGATTGCTTCGACCCCGCGACCTCGTTTGGCTCGTTCCTTGGCATCTTCCAACGGCAGGAACGTGACCGCCGCGTTGGGTTTGATCGAGAACGTTGCTCCGGATAGTCCCGCGATTCCAACCGCGTGGGCGACACCGTCGATCTCTTTTCCGATCTCCGCGACTCGCCGAGTCACGCGGTCGGTTCGTGCGAGGGACGCACCGTCGGGCAAGTTGATTGCGACAATGACGTAACCCTGGTCTTGATCGGGAATGAACCCGGTGGGCACCATGCTGAAGCTGAACCCGGTGAGGATCAGCAAGCCGACATACAGCACCATCGCGAATCCGGTTTTTTTGATCAGACGTCCGATGATCGACGCGTAAATGTTGCTGGTGGCGTCGAACGTTCGATTGAACAATCGAAAGAACCAGCCGAACAGGAAGTCGATGAACTTCCCGATGCGATTCTTAGGAGCATCTTTCGGACGCAGCAACAAGGCACACAGCGCCGGGCTGAGCGTCAGCGAGACAAACGTCGAAATCGCGGTGGAGATCGAAATGGTCAACGCGAATTGTTGATAGAACTGCCCACTGATCCCGGGGACGAAGACGGTTGGCACAAACACGGCAATCAAAACGAGGGTTGTCGCTATCAAAGCGGAACCCACCTCGTCCATCGCTTTGTGTGTGGCCTCCCGAGCGGTCATGCCTTCGGCGATCAAACGCTCGACGTTCTCGACCACCACGATCGCGTCATCAACCACGATCCCAATCGCGAGCACCAATCCGAACAGTGAAAGCGTATTCAGCGTCACTCCGAGGAACTGCATCACCGCGAATGTGCCGATCAACGAAATCGGAATGGCGATCACGGGGATAATCGTCGGACGCCAACCATGCAGGAACAGGAACACCGTCAGCACCACAAAGATCGTTGTGATGAAGAGTGTCTCGAACACTTCCGCGATCGATTCCTCGACATAGTCGGTTGGGTTGTAAGCGATCTCGTAGCCGAGCCCTTGTGGGAACTCCTCGCTCATCTCACTCATGACACGTTTGACTTCGGCCGCCGTATCAACAGCGTTTGTACCAGGACGTTGGTAGACCAACACCGCGATCGCGGATTTGCCGTCGAGGTAACTCAAACGGGAATAGTCCTGTGCTCCCAGTTCAATCCGAGCCACATCACGAAGTCGCGTGATCCTTCCGTCTTCGCCACGTTTGACGATGATGTCACTGAACTCGTCTTCGCGAATCAAGCGACCTTGGGTGGTGACGTTCAACTGAAAGTCACCGGTCTCATCCGTCGGTGGTTGCCCAATCACGCCGGCAGCGACCTGGATGTTTTGAGCTCGAATCGCATCAACGACTTCCCCCGCCGTTAGGTCGACGTGGGTCATCTTCTCGATGTCCAACCAAATTCGCATGGCGTATTCATTGCCGCCCGCGATACGGATTTCACCGACCCCATCCAAACGCATCAATGCATCGCGAACTCGAAGGAATGCGTAGTTACTGATGTAGAGTTGGTCGCGACTGCCGTCCGGCGAGTTCAAGTGAACCACCATCAGCATGTCGGGAATTTGCTTGGTCGTGGTTACACCAATTTGGCGGACTTGTTCTGGCAAACGTGATTCGGCGATCGCAACGCGGTTTTGGACCAACACCTGAGCGTCGTCCAGGTCAGTACCCAGTTTGAATGTCACGGTCAGCTGCATGGTGCCGTCCGAACTGGACGACGATTCCATGTACAGCATGTCGTCGACGCCGTTCATTTCCTGTTCGATGGGCGTCGCCACCGTGTCGGCGATGACTTCCGGCGTTGCACCGGGATAACTGGCGCGAACTAAAACGGTCGGTGGTGCGACGCTGGGATACTGCGAAACCGGCAGCGTGAAATACACGATGCCGCCCACCAGCACGATCACAAACGACAGCACCGACGCGAAGATCGGACGCTCGATAAAGAAGTGGGGAAACTTCATCGTTTCACCTCCGTCATGCGATCCGCAACTGGAACGGCGGTGGGAGCGGGCGAAATCCATTTGTCTTTCGGAACCGGCTGATACTCGTCCGGCAATCCGTCTTCGACGACTTCAATCGTTCCGTCGATGGTGTTCACTTCCGCATCGGGCCGAGCCTGCATCAAACCCTCGGTGACCAAAAGTTCGGTCCCATCGAGCCCCTCGCGAATGACTCGCAAGCCATCGATGATTGGACCGCTTGTGATTGGCCGACGTTGGATCACACCGTCCACCACGATGTAGACGTATTGTGTTGATTGGTCGGTGCCGATTGCCGAGTCAGGAATCAAAACCGCTTGATGCGACGCACTGCCCGGAAGTCGAATGCGAGCGAACATGCCGGGAAGCAACAGTTCGTCTTCGTTTGCAAAGACGCTTCGGGCACGTAGGCTGGCCGTGTTGACATCAAAGCGGTTGTCGACGAAGTCCATGTGACCCTGGTGAGGGAAACCGTCTTCATCAACCAAGCCAAGGTACACGGGGTTCTTTGCGACCCGCGAACTTTCGCGTTCGCCAGATTTGGCCAAGCGAGAATATTTCAAAACGTCTTGTTCGGTTGCGTCAAACACGCAGTAGATAGGCTGCACCGAAGCGATGGTGGTCAACAAAGAGGACGTCGCACTGCCGCCGGCAATCAAGTTGCCTTCGGTGACGAATTTGCGACTGATGCGACCGGTGATGGGTGCACGGATGCGTGTGTACTGCAAATTGAGTTCGGCGGTTTCGACGCCCGCCTTGGCAAGTTCAATCTCGGCTTGCGCGGTTGCGATGGCGGCTTCGGATGAATTCAGGCTGGCACGAACACCTTCGATGTCGGCCTTGGCTTTGAGGAACTCCGCCTCACGGTCATCCAGTTCGTCTTGGGAGGATGCGTTGCGTTCGACCAAGTTCTGTGTTCGCTTGTAACGAACATCGGCGAGGTTCAATTGAGCTTCTGATTGCAACAGGTTTGCGCGGGCGACTTCCGTCATCGCCTTGGCTTGTTTGAATTGCGATTCGGATTGCTGCAGTCGTGCTTGTGCGGCCGCCAACTCAGCTTCGAATGGTCGCGGGTCGATGATGAACAGCAAATCGTTTTTCTCGACGATCTGGCCCTCATCGAAGTGGACCGACTGCAGATAGCCACCCACGCGAGCTCGCACTTCCACCAAGTCGACCGCTTCCAATCGGCCGGTGAAGGCATCCCATTCGACGATTTTCTTCACAACGGGCTGAGCAACGGTCACGGTGGGTTTGGGCATCGCCGGCGGACCACTTTGGCCCTGGCTGCATCCAGAGGCGACGAGCAACAGCATCCCGCTGATGCAGGACCCAATTGCGAGCTTCCCAAAGAAGGCTTGGTTTTGATGAGGAGGATTCATGATCGGTTTCGATCCAAAGACGAAAGAGATTCGGGTGGGACCCACGCGGTGTCTGCTCGTGATGGCGGACAGGAGCCGGGTGAATGGGGTTCGGAATTGAGGGGGGGCGAGTGAAGTCAGTCGTCGCAGTGAGAAATCGATTCACGAGTTCGATTGAGCAATTGCAAAAGACTTTGCTTGTCCGCCTCACTGAGCTGCTTCAGCATCCGGTCTTCCAGCTCTCGAAGTGGTTGCATGGTGTCTTCGACGAGTTGTTTGCCCTTCTCGGTGATCGCCACGTGCACGACACGACGGTCCTCGGTGCATCGATTGCGCTCGACCAATTCTTGCGAGCAGAGATGGTCGACCAGCGACGTGACCGCGGGGACGACCTGAATCATTTGTTGGCCGATTTCTCCGCAGGTCAGCGGCCGTTCAGCGAGCGCCAAACTGCGGAGAATGTTGAATCGAGATAGCGTCAAACCGTGTTCGCGAAAAAGACGCGAGAAGCGGTTGTCGAGTTGGTCACCGATGCGAAGGAAATTCAGCAACACTTCCTGGTCCAAGCATCGAAATGGTTGGGGGCGGTTCAGTTCCTGTTGCAGATTCATGAAGAAATTTCTTGGACGCGCATCGTTTCACTACTGAATAGGTTATTAGTGAAATAACTTTTGTCGAATCGTTTCCGCTGATAAAATATTAGGTTGCTCAGGGCCACTGAAGCCGCTTAGCAGTGGCCGCATCGGCACCGTAAATGCTCAGAGGGAGCGTGGCCACATGTTCAGTTCTGGGCGTCGTCGCTGCCCGGAAGCCTCTTCTCAGCTGGCTTCGGTGCGATCAAGTTGCTTTCGCGTGGGAATGACATCCGCGAGAGTGACGCTGTTCAGATAGTCCATCTGAATGCGTTCGGCATTGGCGAGCACGCCGGTGAGTTTGCAGAAAGAATGGATCACACATCCGTGATCACCCGCGACACACGGCAACAGATGCATGTCACTTTCCACCGTGGCGATGATTTGTCCGACCGTGACGTCTTCGGGACGAACGGCCAATTCGATGCCGCCGCCAACGCCTCGGATGCTTCGCACGTAACCTTCACGGGCGAGAACGTTGACGACCTTGGCAACGTGGTTGACGGAGATATTGAACAGAGAGGCAACCCCAGCGACGTTGGCTCGAGTTTCTCTCGTGGCCAGATACATCAACGTTCGCAGTGCGTAGTCGGTTTGGGTTGTCAGTCTCATATCGATCCAGAGTAAACCTCGCGAGATCGCGTATCGTATCAAACATCGCTTTTCTCGCCTGTTTTCGTTGAAAAATCAATCTTCCGCGGTGGTGCAAAGTGAGCGGTGTTGTCCACGATTTCGGCCTTCGGTTCCTACCGGTGGAACGAGCGAAGTTCAGCTTTGGCGTGGGAACTCCCCTTGTTCAATTGACTTGGGTGTTCTGTCTGCCTAGGCTCGTAGGAATGCCGCCCTTGCTCTTTGCCGAGCATTGCTTTTCTCGAGGTGGCAAAAACTCAGTTTGATCGACTGAAAAAACATGTCGCGTGCTCTTCTCCTCATTGTGGTCGCTGTTTTGCTGGCGGGCGTTTCGACGCCGCGTTCAGTCGAGGCGAGTTGCGGTGATTGGTTGCAGCACTCCGGCAGTGCATCCATGAGCATGGTTGAACCGCCAGCGATGCGAAGCAGCGACCTGAACCCGGGCCAACCGGGGACTCCGGTCAACGGCATGACGAGTCACGGTGCCCGAGAATCAGCTGGTCCATCCGTGCCGGTCAAACCGTGCGACGGACCACTGTGTGGCCAGTTGCCAACGCTTCCGATTCAGTTGCCAACGGTTCCAACCGCTGAACGTCCGCATCACGATGCGATCTGGAAACACGCATCGCCGAGCATGTCTTCGGGACAATTCCTTTGCGGAGTGCAGGACGGTTCGGCAGATGTGCAACCAGGATTCTCGCTGGGGATCGATCGTCCACCGCAGATGAACTTGTCTCTGGCTTGAGCAGGTCGTTTCCGCATGTTGGTTGGCAATCACTGATTGTTCGACTTTGTCTGTATCGATGGCGCGCATGTTGATGCAGCACCGAGTCCGCTGGCGCAATCTTGCGTTTGGTGAGCGTTGCAAACAATGTCCTGCTCGTAGTCAGTTCCGGCGCCCTCTCTGGTGTGCCGGCAAACAAAGGATCTGGGTTGGGAGCGGTACGCTTTCAGCCCGTTGATGCACTTCCACCGACGCCATCGGTCGCGGGTGCACCTTAAGTCTGCAAACTGACCGTTCACTGGAATCGTTTCATGTCATCCGTTGCACAACCTGGTGCGGCCGTGCCAAAACCGCGAAAAAAGTATGTTCGCGCGGTCGGGCCACGGCTGAAAAAACTGCTGTACGTCATCTTCGTTCTTTTCGCTTTGTTGCTGGCCAATTCAGGTTACTTGGCCATCTTCACGTTCCTGGAATGGTTTCGTGACCAGACCTACCAGGACTACTTTTACCAGTACATGTTCCTGGCCCATTTGGTGATGGGACTGCTGTTGATCTTGCCGGTCGTCATCTTTGGTTTCATTCACATGTGGAACACCAAAGATCGTCGCAACCGGCGAGCGGTCCGAATCGGCTACGCCCTTTTCGCGGTCAGTTTGGGCATTCTCACGACGGGAATCTTGTTGGTTCGAATCGGAGGCTTTGACCTGAAGCAACCGTTGGCACGCAATACGGTTTACTGGTTGCACGTCGCGTTTCCGCTCGCCTCGATTTGGCTTTATTGGCTGCACCGTTTGGCTGGGCCTCGGATCAAGTGGCGAATTGGAATGAGCTTTGGCGGTGTCGCGGCGGCGTCGATCGCTGCCATGGTGATCTTGCAGATGCAGGACCCTCGCCAGTGGAACGCGATTGGTCCCGATTCAGGAACACAGTACTTCGAACCGTCGTTGGCTCGAACGTCGAGCGGAAACTTCATTCCGTCAGACGCGTTGATGAACGATGAGTACTGCTTGAAGTGCCACGCTGACATCCACAAGGATTGGCAGGACAGCGTGCACCGATTCAGTTCCTTCAACAATGCACCGTACTTTGCAAGTGTCAGCGAAACGCGCGCGAAGTCACTCGAGCGTGATGGCTCGGTTCAAGCTTCACGTTGGTGCGCAGGATGTCACGACCCCGTGCCGTTTTTCTCCGGAGCGTTTGATGATCCAAACTTTGACATGTTGGATCATCCAACCGCGAAAGCGGGGATCACTTGCACGGTCTGTCACGCGATCACCAACGTCAACAGCGTTCGTGGCAACGCGGACTACACGATCGAAGAACCACTGCATTACCCGTTTGCCAGCAGCGAAAACGCGGCGTTGCAATGGATCAACAATCAATTGGTCAAAGCGAAACCGTCTTTCCATAAGAAGACTTTCTTGAAGCCGTTTCATAAAACGGCGGAGTTCTGTTCGACTTGTCACAAGGTGCACTTGCCCGAGGCGTTGACCGGCTACAAGGAATTCTTGCGTGGGCAGAACCACTACGACCCATATCTGTTTAGCGGTGTGTCCGGGCATGGGGCGAGGAGTTTCTATTACCCGCCCAAGGCCGTCGACAATTGCAGCAAGTGTCACATGCCGCTGGTGGCGTCAAACGACTTTGGTGCAAAGATGTTTGATGACGCGGAAGAACTCAGTGTGCACGATCACATGTTCCCGTCTGCGAACACAGGGATCGCATGGCTTCGTGATCGCGAAGATGTGATCGCTGCGCATCAGGAGTATCTGAAAGACGTGATGCGGGTCGATTTGTTTGGTGTTCGCGAAGGTGGCGAAATCGATGGCAAATTGATTGCCCCGCTGCGTCCCGAGGTGCCTGAGTTGAAACGCGGTGAGAAGTATTTGCTGGAGACCGTGATTCGCACGATGAAGATGGGGCACCTGTTTTCGCAGGGGACCGTCGACAGCAATGAAATTTGGTTGGAAGTCAAAGTCACCAGCGGCGACCGTGTGATCGGACACAGCGGATGGATCGACGAAAGCAAACACAACGAAGTCGATCCATGGTCGCACTTCGTCAACGTGTTCATGCTGGACAAGGATGGCAATCGAATCAATCGAAGGAACGCGGAGGACATCTTCACGCCTCTCTACAACCATCAGATTCCACCCGGGGCGGGACAAGCCGTCCACTACGAATTGGACGTGCCCGATGATGTGTCGGAGCCAATTCACGTCGAGGTGAAGCTGCAGTATCGGAAATTCGATACCGAGTACATGGACTTTGTCGCCAAGCAAAACGAAAAGCATGGCAATCTGATTCGCGGTCATGTGCCCGGTCAGGACTACACCAATAATTTACCCGTCACGACCATGGCGGTCGACACGATCGTCTTTCCGGTTGAGGGACTCGATCATTCGGTTGAAAACCCACCTCGAGGCATTCCCGCGTGGCAACGTTGGAATGACTACGGGATTGGATTGCTGCTCAAAGGCAAGGCTGAACTTCGTCAAGCAGAAAATGCGTTCCGTGAAGTCGAGAAACTTGACCGCTACGATGGGCCGATGAACCTGGCTCGAGTCTTGAACACCGAAGGCCGTTTGGACGAAGCGGTGGAGGCTCTTCAGCGTGCGGACGAATTCCGCGACGTGGAAGGATTTCCTCGTTGGACATGGGCATGGTTGTCTGGCGTCATCAACTCTCAACAAGGACGTCTGGAAGAAGCCGAGCAGAATCTTCGTAGCGTGTTGGAAGACAGCACGGAAGACATGCAGCGTCGAGGTTTCGATTTCAGTTTGGACATCGAAGTCATCAACCAGCTCGGACGCACGCTGTTTGATCTCGGCAACATTCGCGAGCGGCAACGTCGAGTCGAAGAAGGCCGGGAATACTTCGAAGAAGCGGTGATGCAATACCAGAAGACACTGATGATCGATCCGGAGAACGTTTCCGCTCACCACAATTTGCAGCTGCTCTATGATCGACTTGAAGAGCCAGAATTGGCCGAAAAGCATCGCAAGTTGCACGAAATTTACAAACCCGATGACAACGCTCAAGGACGTGCGATTCGATTGGCTCGCGAAAAGTATCCCGCGGCGGATCACGCCGCCGAAGCCGTCGTGAAGTACTCGTTGCATCGCGAATTACCAACCCAAAGCACGGCGACGGAGACCGCTCAGGCCTCGGCCGCCAACTTGCAGGAGAATTCCAATGACCAGTGATCCGCAATCAAACGAAGTGGACGAAAGCGAATTGCGAGACGAAGCCGATATCGGCCGCGCGATGCGGGGTTCGCTGATCATGTTGGTGGTTCTGGCAATGATCGGTGGTATCGCCGCCTTCATCTTGACGCGGCCCAAAGCGGCGCCACCCGTTCGCGAATCGAAGCTGGCCAAGGTCGCGGTGCGTGAACGACCCATGGTGCAGGTTCCAACGACCCCGTTTAAAGACATCACCGAAGAAGCGGGGATCTCTTTCGTACACAACAACGGTGCCACCGGAGACAAGCTGCTGCCGGAAACAATGGGTGGCGGCAGTGCCTTTTTTGATTTCGACAACGATGGCGATCAGGACTTGTTGTTGATTAATTCGATGGATTGGTCATGGGACGAACCAAGTGATCGAGGGAACACATCGGCTCTGTATCAAAACGAAGGCGGTAAGTTCGTCGACGTGACCAAAGATTCGGGTTTGGATGTCGAGCTGTACGGGATGGGAGTCGCCGTTGGAGACTATGACCAAGACGGATTGGTCGACGTATTCATCTCCGCGGTTGGGACGAATCGATTGTTCCGCAATGTTGGTGAAGGCAAATTCGAGGACATCACCGAAATGGCTGGCGTCGGTGGTGAAGGAGATCGATGGAGCACCAGTTCCGGTTGGTTCGACTACGACAACGATGGTGACTTGGACCTGTTCGTTTGCAACTATGTTGGATGGAGTCGCGAGTACGATCAGTCGCAAGGGTTTCAGCTTGTTGGCGGAGGTCGAGCGTATGGACGGCCTCAAAATTTTGAAGGGACGTTCCCGTATCTTTACCGCAACGACGGCGACGGCGAGTTCACGGATGTCTCGGAGGAATCCGGCATTCAGATTCGCAATGTGTCCACCAACGTTCCGCAGTCCAAATCACTTGGCTTGGCTTTGTGTGACTTTGATCGCAACGGATTCATGGATGTCGTGGTGGCCAACGACACCGTGCAAAACTGTTTGCTACGCAATGGCGGCGATGGGAAATTCACAGAGATGGGGGCGATTTGCGGGATCGCATTTGATTCCACCGGCAACGCTCGCGGGGCCATGGGCATCGATGTGACTTCGTTTCGTGAGCAATCCAGCATGGCGGTTGCTATTGGAAACTTCTCTAACGAGATGACCGCGTTGTACGTGACAAAGGCGGGGCGAATGCAGTTTTACGATGAAGCGGTTTCAACCGGGCTCGGCCCCAGCACGCGATTGTTGCTGACGTTTGGTTTGGCGTATGTCGACTACGATTTGGACGGTCGACTGGATTTGTTTTGTGCAAACGGGCACTTGGAGGAGGACATCAACCGGGTGCAGCCAAGTCAGCACTACGAGCAACCGCCTCAGATGTTTTGGAATGCGGGCCCCGAGTTCGAAACCGAGTTTCTGCCGGTTGGCGCGGAGCAATTGGGCGACGATTTTGTCAAGCCGATGGTCGGCCGTGGTGCGTCTTACGCGGACATCGATTTGGATGGTGATTTGGATCTGTTGATCACATCCACCGGACGTGCGCCGCGATTGTTACGCAACGATCAAGAAACCGACCACCACTGGTTGCGTTTAAAATTGGTGGGCGATGGTGAGAAGTGCAACCGAGACGCCATTGGGGCGTGGGTGAGCGTCACCGTTGATGACGAAGTGATCGCGAAACAAGTGATGCCGACTCGAAGCTATCTGACACAGGTGGAGTTGCCATTGACGTTCGGCTTGGGCGAGCACGACTCAATCGACAACGTTTCGGTGCAATGGCCTGACGGAGAGGTCGTCGAAATGGGGCCAATCGATATCGATCAATTCCACGAGATCACTCGCTGAGTGGACTCAACCAAACCTCGGTAAACAAAAGCCGTTTTAGATTTGTTCGGCGGTGGCATGCGCGAACCAAATCGGTGAGACCGTTTTAAAAAACAAGTGGATCAGGCGTTCGCGGTTTAGGCCGTGACGAGTTGGTCTGATTTTTTGGCCGGGATTTCGACGGCAACCGATTCCAGTCCCACCAGGTTACGCAGACGCGTGACCATGGGAGGAGAAAGCTTTCGCCCCGATGCTATCAGGAGCAGTCCGTTTGGCATTCGAACGTCTTCCGCAACGGTCATTCCCGTCAAAAGTTCGGACGTTGCGATGCTTTCGATCGTGGATTGCGGTTGCGCATCGTTGGATTGACGAACGCATTCGGTCAATTGATTGTCCAAGTCCGGGAACCGATCTTCGATTTCCGACAAAGCGACGTCGCCTGCTTCTCCGCGTCGTTGTAGAAGGCTTTGGTAGTAGCTCAACAAAATCACCTGTGCGATCTTGTCATCATCGCTGGTGCATTTTTCGTTGGTGACTTCCGAGGTTCCCATTCGGTCGAGCAACTCAGCGATTGGTTCGAGCCTTGGGATCCGCTTGATCAGTTGGCTCGAGATGCTGAACACTTCTTTCACGATACTGCGATGTTCCTCAGAAGTGATCGCGGCCGTGGCAAGCGTTTCTCGTTGATCTAAGTTCAGCAAGGGGATTCCGGCGACCATCAATCGAGCGGTCAGCGGTATTCGCCAGTCGGACGCGATTTTGGATTCGGCCAGCAAAGCTTCGGCCGATTTGAGAATGTCGTCGGTGTTCACCAAAGGATCGTCGACGTATTCAATGATCTCGACCAAAACACTGATCGCACCGGCGAAGGTTTTCTTCAGCAATTCTTCTTTGCTGGTTACTAAATCATATTGTTTGATGCCCGCATTGATGGCGGCTTTGATGTCGCTCATTTGGCAAGGTTTGTTCAGGAACCGAAAGACTTGACCTTCGTTGACCGCTTCCATCGCGGTGGTCAAATCTTGGTTTCCGGTCAGCATCATGTACACACTGTTCGGCGAGATCAGCCGTGCCTTTTGGATGACCTCGGTTCCTTCCATGCCCGGCATTCGCATGTCGACCATGATGACTGAGAACGGTTCGGACTTCTTGATGCACGCCAAAGCCTCAGGTCCCGATTCGCAGGTTGTGACCTCGAAGTCAAAGGAGAGATTTCGTTTCAGCGTGTTCAATAGGCTGTAGTCGTCGTCGACCAGCAATATGCGTTCGTTCATGTGACGCCCCAAGTTAACAGTTCAATTCGTCGGAATTTGAGAAAGGTTTAAGTCAAAATCGGAACACGACACGTGTCCGATTTGTCTACGTCAGATTCATCAGCCACTGACTGATGGGAGTCCATTGGCAGAATCACAACGAAACTGCTTCCGACGTTTGGTTCAGACTCCACACGGACGGTTCCATTGTGTTTGGATGACACAATGTTGTAGGTCAGCGAGAGTCCCATCCCGGTGCCCTTGCCTACGTCTTTGGTTGTGAAGAATTGGTTGAAGACTTTGGAACGGACGTCTTCAGTCATGCCGGTTCCGTTGTCCTTCACGCGAATCTCAATGTTCTCGCCATTTTGAATGGTGGAAATCGTGATTTTGCCTTCTAGTTCGGGTTCGTTCTCTTTTCGTTCCGCGATCGCGTCGGCCGCGTTGACGATCAAATTGATGAACACCTGGCTGAGCTCTGCTCCGTAGGCAGGAATCTGTGGCAGATCCGGCGACAGATCGAGCTCCAATTCGGAAACGTACTTGTATCGGTTTCGACTGATGATCGACGCTTGGTGGATCAGCATATTCAGGTCGGTATCGTTCATCTCTTGGCGACCTGGATGCGACATCGCTTTCATCGCACGGACGATTTCGATCACTCGCATCACGGCTTGGGATGCTTCTTCCACCGCACCGGGCGTTTGTTCTCGCAGCACGTTGTACTTGTGCTTTTGGGCCAACGCATCGAGTTCCGACCGAGCAGTTTCGGTACTGAAGGACGGGCTGTTGAGCAGCTCGAACAATCCGTCGGTGAATTGGAAAATTCGTTCGTAGCTCATCGTCAGATATTCGACGTTTCCGCTGACGCACTGCATGGGAGTGTTGATCTCGTGAGCGATTCCAGCGGCGAGTTGGCCCATTGATTCAAGCTTTTGAGCTTGAGCCAATTGACGTTCCATCGCTTGAGAATCGCTTAGGTCCGTGCAGAAGACGACAAATACGGGACGGGTCTCGAATGTCGACCGGTGGATGTCAACGTGGACCGGGAAGGTCGTCCCATCCTTTCGCACGTGAACGGTGTCAAACGCACAACGCCCGCGAGGCGATGACATTGCGACACTGATCCGCTGGCGCAGATCCTGGTTCGAAGAGTCTTGGATGAAGTCTTGTGGCGAAACGCTGGAGAGGTTGTCTGGGTCCAATCCGAGGCTTTCGACAAACCCGGTGTTTGCTTCCACCAGGTGATAAGTTTCTGCGTCGAAAATGTAGAGTTCGTTGGGCGACTCTTGGATCAGATTGGCCAAGGACTTCGCACGAGATTCGGCGTTTTTCAATGTGGTGATGTCAAGGAAACTACCCAGCGTTCCGAAACAGTTGCCCTCATGGTCATGAAGCGAGGTTGCACCTGTCAAAACGGTCCGGCAATCACCAGCAAAGTCATGAAGTGTTTCTTCGATGTTGACCAGTTCCACGTTCTCGTCGGGTGAATCGCAAAAACTGGAAAGCCGATTCGTGGTTTGATCGTTCGGTGGGATGATGTCATTCATCCGTTTGCCGATGATATCTTCGGGAGATTTCAGTCCAAAGAATTCGCTGAACATCTCGTTGCAGCCCATGAATTTTCCGTCTTTGTCTCTCCAGAAAACCGCAGCAGGAATGCGTTGTAGAACCGTATCGAGAATTCGACGCTGTTGTTCAATTTCGGAGGTGCGGTTTCGAACTCGTTGTTCCAGCAAGTCGCGTTGCTGAGTGAGCGAAGACTGAAGTTTTGCCAATTCCCACAATGAACGGCGGTTCTGCAGGACCCCCAAAATCAGGAAGACAGTTTCAAAGATGATCCAGGCGGCGTGTTCCAATGCACGAAGTGGTTCCGGTGAAAGCACGCCAAAGACCGACTCGGGCCAGAACAGGCTGCGGATCAAATGGTCGATCGAGACGACGGAAACAGCAGGCAAAAAGACCCATGGGTCTTTGTAGAAGGTCAGGAATGCGAGTGAACCAAAAATATGAAAGTGTGATTCGATCCGGCCGCCCATCAGGTGAATCAGCAACGCTGAAAACTGCATTTGAGCCAACGCCATGATCATCCGTGTCATCCGTTGACCGGGGAAGTAGAGTGCCAAGAACACCGGGAAGACGGTGAGCATGCCTCCACCGAGGATCGCACTCCACACATGGATGTGGACTAGGCTTTGAGAACCGATCCAGGTGTAGGGCGAAATCCAAATCGAGCAAGCAACGGCGAATATCCATTGCAGAGCAAGAACGACAGACAATGCGAGGTCCGCATTGATTTGGCGTGTTTGCAAATGCTCTGCAAAGAGATCGTCTGCGCTCTTTAGCTGCGAGTTCGTTTCGATTTCGTTTTCTGACATGACAATCCGTCTCGGGAATTACAGCCGACAGCCGAATACAGGTGTGGTAGTAAGAGGCGGGGTTTGGCCTTGAATCAACATGGATATGGAACGCACCCCGAGGTTGTCACCTTCGTGGTTGCGGGAAACGGTGATGCCACCATGGAAACGTGTCTTTCCATGGGGATCGAAAACAACGACGGCACCGGAGGTTTGCATCCCTAGTTTGAGTGCGACTTCGCCGTCTTCGTCAGCGAGGATGGTGGACCGTGGGAACTGCGACAAACGAGATGTGATCTTTCCGTCGATCCAGTCTGGCTCCGTTTTAGCGGGATGATAGACCAGGAAACGACACTTCACGTCGTTGTCAACTTTGGTCAGCAAACGCTTCAATTCGTTGAGTGATGCCACCGTGCAGGGGCACTTCGGATGAACGGCCATCACCACTTCCCAGTCAGCGACTGCTGAGGTTTGCAATTCGTCCGCGGCAGGTCTTAAAGGAGAACGTGTCGGCGGTAAGCTCGATGGACCCGGCGTTGTGCCGTAAGCGATCAATGCGAAGAACAAGCCCGCCAGAATGCAGGCCCATAGGACTGCAATTCGATAAAGGAATGGCGGAATTTTTCTAGTCTTCGGATGGACCTCTAGCAGGTCCGCGATCTGGTAGGAACCAGCATCGGTCGTTCGATGTAACATGTCACGTGCCCCGCGATCAATGTTGGAATAGTTGTGATAGCACCTCGATACCCCGAGGCTGTAAAACGCTACAACGGAATCGAGTCCTGAAGCTAAAATATGAGGATTCCGGGAGGAGAAACGCGTAGCCTCAGTCGGGGGTGCGATGACCTTGACGGTTGAATTGGATGTGAGGCCGGTGCGGGATTGGAGGAGAGTGGTCAATCGATGGCCATGCGCGAACCTATTCATCCCGCTGATGCCCTGTTTTAATGCGGGGCTCTAACCCACCGCATTCCCGTCCGAGGTGGAGCCGTTTCACCGTCTTTCCTTGAAAGCCCGCTGCATTGACTCAGGTTTCGTCTGTCGAACTCATCATGGAACTCGCCAGAAGCCTGCATGCGTGCGGTTCACCGGCGTATGAGTTGGACCTGGAAATGGAACAGGTTTCCGCTTCGCTCGGGCACGAGGCGAGCTTCTTTTCGACGCCCACGGCTCTGTTCGTCACGTTTGGCGGCGACGAGACGCGGCTGCTGAGGGTCTATCCCAGCGACACCAATCTGGGTCGCTACGCAGCTTTGTTTGAATTGCAGCGTGCCATCCAAGACGAACAAATGGACGTTTCCGAAGCTTGGCAACGGCTCACCGAGATCAACGAGATGAAGGACGGATACGGTCCGGCGATTCAGATCGCGTCTCACGGCGGAGTCGCCGCTTGCATCAGCGTTTTGGTGGGCGGTGGCGGAATGGTGGTTCTTTCGGCCGGTGTAATTGGTTTGATCGTTGGCATCTTTGTCGTTTGGCTGACTCTTCTTCGGCACCAAGTTCATTTGATCAATGTGGTCGCGGGGTTCATTGCCAGTTCGATCGCTTGTGGGATTCAAGCATTCATCGGGCCGGGCAACTTTGAGCTCACATCTTTGGCCGCGTTGATTTTGTTGGTTCCCGGATTGCATTTGACGATCAGCATCAACGAATTGGCGACTCAGAATTTGGCATCCGGTTCGGCTCGCTTCGCGGGAGCAATGACCACATTGCTGACCATCGTTTTTGGTGTGTCGATGGGATACGGCTTGGTCAACGCGATTCGACCCATCCCGGCATCGTTGCCGTTGGACTCGCCTGATTTGTTTGCGTCTGCGTTGGTGTTGTTACCGATTGGGTTATGCGTCGCCGCGACGTTTCGCACTCGTTACCGTGACATCCCTTGGTTGTTGATGTCGACGTTGGTGGGCTACGGAGCGTTGCGTTTGGCGGGCACCACGTTCGGTTCCTTCGCTTCCGTTGGAATCGCTTCCTTTGTGGCAAGTGTGACCAGCCACTTTGCTTCTAATCGCTTGGGCATACCCACAGCGGTGATGTTGCTTCCCGCGTTGCTGCTTTTGGTTCCCGGAAGCCTCGGGTTCTCTGGTTTCTCTCAGATCATGGTCCAAGAAGACCTGCCCTCGGGCATTCGACTGACGGCAACGATGATGCTGACGGCCGTCTCAATTGTCGCGGGGTTGTTGCTGACGGATGTCGTGGTTTCACGATCAGATAAGCAATCGTTTGAAACCGAAGCGAAAAATCCCAAGTCGTGAGACGCGTTGGATGACGCGGCTCGGCGGCGTCAATCGGATGCCGGGATCCCGTCTTTCATGACTCGCTTCATCGCCCGCAATGTTTCGTCGCTGACGTGGTGTTCGATCCCTTCACTGTCCACCGTCGCGGTTGTCTCGCTGACACCGATTCGCAGCAAAAACGTCCGCACGACCTCGTGGCGATTGCGTGCCTTGGTCGCCATCCGTTTGCCCTGAGCCGTCAACGTGATGGGCTGATAGGGCTCGGTCACCACCAATCCGTCGCGTTGCAAGCGGCTGATCGTGTTGCTGACCGTCGCGTGCGTCACGTCAAAGTGTCGAACCAAATCAACGGCTCGGCAGATCCCATTTTCCGAGATGGCTTCGGCGATGGCCTCGACATAATCTTCGGCCACTTCGCTGGCGTGGTCGGATCGAGTGCGATGATGCGATTGGGAAGGCAAATTGCGGCCCTTTGAAACCGTGCGAATGCGACAAGAAGGCGATCGAACATTCTAGCAGCGGAATCCCGAGCAGAAACCCTCTTGCTTTGTCGTGGTGGAAAACGTAGTCTCTGCTAAATAAGTTAGCACGAGCTAACAAAGGGGCGGGCGAGGAACACACCGTTTCTTGGGAAGAAGTCACGAGATGGCCGCTTCAAAACGGCTTGCCTTTTTTGTCTCGCAACTTAGCACGGGCTAAGTTGTTTCATTGGAGAACCCTGATGAGTTCGGATGTGTCGCGGGTGTCATCGGTCGGTGGCAGTAAAGTTTTGGCGTGCGGGAAAGATCGACGATTCCGAACAGGAGCCGGGTTTACCCTGGTGGAGCTGCTGGTCGTGATCGCCATCATTGGCGTTCTGGTGGGACTGTTGTTGCCCGCGGTTCAGGCTGCTCGGGAGGCCGCTCGGAGGATGTCATGCAGCAACAATCTTCGACAGGTTGGTTTGGCCGCCCAGAACTATCACTCCGCCTACAATCGATTTCCCGCGGGCTATGTGTCGTTTCCCACCAGCACGGGAGTTGCTCCCGCATCCGTTGCAATGGATCCGGTCACTTGGGATGCGGGTCCCGGTTGGGGGTGGGGAGCGGGATTGCTGCCATTCCTAGAAGCCACGGCTTTGAATGATCAGTTGCGAATGGAAGAGCCGATTTGGGCGATGTCCAATGAAACGGCAATTGCAGCGAGGGTGCCGACGTATTTGTGCCCAAGTGCCGTCGGTGGAGATGCGGCATTTGATGTCAGGGATGAGGTGGGCAATGCGTTGCAAGTCAATGGTCGAGGCGTCCGCCTGGGGCGCAGTCACTACGTCGCCAGTCACGGGCAAGAGAGTTGTTGGGGTGAGTGTGGATCCGCGGCAACAGGGATTGTCTTTACGAACATCTACAAGTCCGAGACCAAGATCGTTGCGATCGACGGAGACGCCGGACGAGTCGCTGATGGTCCGTTCTTCCGGAATTCAAAGACTCGTTTTCGCGATGTGTTGGATGGAACCAGCAACACGATCTTCTTTGGCGAACACACATCTTCGTTGAGTGACAAAACGTGGGTCGGCGTCGTTCCGGGGGCGTTCACTCATCCTCGCTATGATTCGCCCGAAAACGGACCGGACGCTGCGGCAACGCTGACGTTGGTTCATGCCGGACCTTCCGGCGGCGAGTTGGATATCACCGGTTTTCCCATCATTCACCCGGTGAACTTCCCGACTTACCACGTCGGGCAAATGGTGTCCGATCATCCGGGCGGAGGCATGGTCGCATTTGGTGACGGATCAGTTCGCTTTGTCAGCGACTTTGTGGATCTGTTTCTATGGGCAGAAATGTCTAGCATGAACGAAAGCGAAGTGATCGATTGGGAGAAGCTGTGATGGCAAATTCCAAAGCGAATCTCGACGGGAAGCGATCCGCATGGATCAAATTGGGTGGGGCGGCGATCGTCGTGCTCGGATTGTTGTTCTACTTTTATCCTCGCGACAAAGTCGAACTGGACGACCACGGATACGATGCTTCGGTGGCGCTCTATCGGATTTGCAACCAGAGAGACACCGAATCACTTCGCAACGTTGCCGAACAAATTGCCCAGTGGGAAAGCGAGGGATCGATCTCCGAGCGATCGACTGAGTCGCTCCAAAAAGTTGTCGACTTGGCCAACGCGGGCGATTGGACTCAAGCAGGACGCGAATGCCGGCGAATGATGGAGGATCAGGTTCAAAGGTGACGGCGCGCTGAGCGTCACATGCTGGCCTAATTCGATTTCAGTTGAAGAACCGCAATCACAGGCCGGTGATCAGAAGCCAATGGTTCGTCGATCACGTCCACCGTTTTGACGGTCCATTGAGATTCCGGAGAAGCGAATAGAAAGTCAATTTCACGGTCCGGCTTTTCAGCGGAAAAGGTGTATGGATCGTCGGCTGGTTTGTCTGCTTCCACGAACCCATCTTGAAACAGTTTGACCGTGCGTGATTCGGGTGTGTCGTTGAAGTCGCCGAGCAAGATCGCGGGATTGGGAAGCGATTGAATGAACTCGCGAACCTTGGTCGCTTGTTCAAATCGGACCGTGTCATCGCGGATGTAATCGAAGTGCACGTTGACCAGCGTCAGTTTGTTGCCGTCGGGCAAAGTAACGTGAGCCGCCAAGGCGACGCGAGGTTCACGACCGCTGGCCAGTTCGACCGCTTCGGTTTTTTCGATCGGGTATCGCGAGAGAATGGCCATCCCGTATCGGCCTCCGTCGTAGTCCATGAACGGTGCAAAAGCGGCATGCATGTCGAGGTGTTCACCGAGCCATTGGGCTTGGTCGACATTGCCGCTTCGGTTGCAACGTTCATCGACTTCTTGCAAGCCAACAAAGTCCGGATTGAGTTTCGAGATCACATCCGCGGTTCTCGGAAGGTCCGTTTTTCCGTCGTTTCCGTAGCCACGTTTGATGTTGTATGACAGCACACGATGCGACGAGTTTGAATCCTCGCCCGATGATTCGCCGGGCATCGCGATCGATATGGATATCGCGATGAGCGAACAAGTCATGATGTGAATGGCTTGCGCGAGAGAAACGCGATTGCAAGCAAAGCTTGATGTGGCGAAGCGGTGGCGAAGGAAAGTCATGGTGCGGGTCTTGTCGTGTGAAATGGAAGTCCGGGACAGCAGACGGAACGACATCAATCATAAGCGATGGGTGGATCCTTGCACGAGCTTGCCACGGCATCTGATTTTGTACGAAGGATGGTCGTTGAGCGTCCATTTGATGGACTCTTAGCTGACCGATTTCCTACCGCACTCCTCGATCTTGGAGCAAGACGCGAGAGTCGAAAGAGGCATCATTCTGCGTGATAAACGACGAAAAGATTTCTGACCATGAACGATACGTGAAATGGAGCAGAAGAAATGACGCAGCGACGTGAACTGGAACACGACATGCAGACATCTTCGATCGCCTGAGCCCCCTTTGTGCCCAGGACATTCCCACGAAACTTGCATGGAGATCCAAATGTTGAAATTGCGATTCACTGTTGCTGCCGCTGCCCTCACCGTGTTGACTGGTCTGCCCGTCGCCACCGCCCAGCAAGGAGCCAATGACAATTTGATCTTGAATGGTCAGCTTCCAACCTCGCAGGATCAAACCGACTCGGGCCGCTACGAAGCACGACGAACGTCCACCGACAGTCGTCAGCAGCAGCCAACGGTCACGCAAGCGATTGTGCAGAAGCTGCAAAAGGCCAACGAGAATGAGATCGAGTTGGCCAAAATGGCGATGCAGAAAACGGATCACAGCGAACTGAAGCAGTTGACTCAAACGATCGTCCGCGATCACGAAGCACTGAATCAAAAGCTGCAGCAATTCAGCAACCAGAATCAAGCGAATTCACAAGGCCAGCGGGTGCCCACCCAACTCTGCCAAATCGCGGACCAAGCCTGTGACAACGCGATGAAGATGACCAAGGACATGCTGACCAAGTACGAGGGTCAGGACTTTCAGATGGCTTTCCTCGGCCAGCAATGCGTGGCTCATACGATGATGTTGGCGGAACTGAAGGCGATCGAAAGCACCGGACCGCAGGAATTGCAGCCGATTGCTCAGGAGGCCATTTCGAAAGTCGAAAAGCATCTTGAAAAAGCCAAGCAACTGGCTAAGAAACTGGAGGACGATGAAAAGCATCGGTCATAGTTGTTTTGATGGAAAGCTCGTCTTTCGAGGATACGTTCTCATCAACGCCGAATGAAATCACGGCGTTGGTGAGAAGTTCGTCTTGCCAGAGGACTCGGTGAGCGTGCTGGGTTGAGCGCTCAGCCGAGTTTGGCGCCGTTTGGCATCGCTTTGTCTGGGACCGCGAGAATCACCGATCCATCGTCACGGTATAGACCCGTGAGCAGAAACTCAGACATGATCGGTCCGATCTGCTTGGGCGGGAAATTGACCACGCCGAGGATCTGACGACCGATCAATTCTTCTTTCGTGTAGTGCACCGTGATCTGCGCACTGGTTCGCTTCAGGCCCAGTTCTTCGCCGAAGTCGACTGTGATTTTGTACGCGGGCTTGCGGGCTTCTGGAAAATCCTCCACGAGCGTGATCGTACCAACGCGAACGTCAACGTTTTCGAATTCTTGCCAAGTGATGAGCGTCATGATGTGTTCGTTTGAGTGGGAATATTTGAAGACGCGATTTTGACATGCCCGCGTGAGAGGTCCTGTTGTAGTGCTCTGTTGTAGCAAGGTGCACTGGAGTCGAGAAAGCCACGTCAATGCTCGACGACAACGCCATCAGTGACCGTCACCATCCGACGATCCCAACCTGTAGCTCGGTGGTCCCCCCACCGAGCCGAACACTAAAAGACCCCCGTCCCCTTTATGCGCACGTCCCCTTTATGCGCATCGGCGGACGGTGCTCTGGCGTGGCGAAGGCTGGTTGGAGCGGAAGAAGCGATGCATGCGCGACGACACGGAACCACCTAGCGGCAAAGTGCTATGACCGGTGATCGTTGAGCGTTGGCAAAATAAGTTATCTGAATGACGTGGTATCTCAAGGTTCCTTGGCTCCCGCCCGCTAGGATTGTGCCCATTGAGGCGGGTGGTTGGATGGGAAGTCTCCCTTTGAATCGCGAGCCTGTCATTCCGCCGCGTCCAGCTTCGCAACGTTTTCAGGCCAATCATGCATCGCGTTCTCTTCGCTTCGACATCATTCTATCGGTCGGTCTGCCAAATTCGTTTCAGAGCGGCACCGTGGATGGCTTTCGCGCTTGTGGCGTTGGGGCTGCCTGGATGGTCCATTGCGGACGATCGGCCAAACATCGTGGTGATCATGGTGGATGACATGGGCTTTTCGGACATCGGTCCGTATGGCAGCGAGATTCCAACGCCGCACTTGGATGCATTGGCCGCAAATGGTGCCAAGTTCTCTCAGTTCTACAACACCGGGCGTTGTTGTCCGACGCGAGCCGCTTTGCTCACTGGGCTGTACTCTCACCAAACCGGAATTGGTTGGATGACAACGGACCAAAAGCTCGAGGGCTATCGAGGTCGGCTCAATGATCAATGCGTCACGATTGGCGAAGTTCTTGGACAATCCGGCTACTTCACCGCGATGACGGGAAAGTGGCATGTTGGTTTCAAGCAGGGTGTGACTCCTTGGGGGAGAGGCTTTGATCGGAGTTTGAACTTGCCTGCCGGTGGATTGCACTTTTCCAATCAAACCGGATCCAAGGGAGGAACCAAGCTCTTTCTCAATGGGCAAGAGGTTGCCAAGGATGATCCGCAATTCGATCCACCGTGGTACGGATCCGACCTGTGGACAGAACAAGGAATCGAGTTCATTGACGAAGCGATCGCGGAAGACAAACCGTTTTTCTGGTACCTCGCCCATGTCGCTACCCATTTCCCTTGCATGGCACCGGAAGCAACGATCGCGAAGTATCGCGGCAAGTACATGCATGGTTGGGATAAATTGCGAGAGGAACGATACGCTCGTCAGATTGAATCCGGGTTGGTTGACGAGAGCTGGAGCTTGGAACCTCGGCCGGAACAAATTCCCGCGTGGGATTCGTTATCGCAAGAAGAGAAAGAACGCTACGACGACATGATGGCGATCTATGCAGCGATGATCGAAGAGATCGACAAGAACATTGGGAAGCTGGTGGCTGCTTTGGACAGTCGCGGAAAATTGGACAACACGTTGATTTTGTTTTTGTCGGACAATGGCGGCAACGCGGAGGGTGGCGTCAGCGGCCGGTACGAAGGCGACTCACCAGGAGACCCGCATTCAAATGTCTTCATCGGACGGTGCTGGGCTCATTTGAACAACACGCCTTTTCGAAAGTACAAGCACTACAACCACGAAGGTGGTATCGCGACGCCGTTGATTGCGCATTGGCCAGCCAAAATTCAGCCTGCAACTGACCAGAAGACTTGGATCAAAACGCCCACCCATGTCATTGATCTGATGGCGACGTGTGTCGATTTGGCGAAGGCGGAGTATCCGACACGTTTCAATGGAAACGAAATTCACCCGCTCGAAGGTCAAAGTCTTCAGCCTTTGCTGACTGGCGTGGGCGAATTCGCGGAGCGAACGTTGTACTGGGAGCACGAAGGCAATGCCGCAGTCCGAGCCGGCAACCGCAAGTTGGTTCGGCAAGGCGCGCGAGGAGAATGGGAGTTGTTCGATCTAGGTGCCGATCGAACCGAGCAAGCCAACCTTGCCACTGCAAACCCTGACGAAGTTTCTGACCTGCAAAAGCAATGGCGGCAATGGGCGAAGAGTCACCAAGTGCTCCCGAAGCCGACGAAGAAGAAAAAGAAGAAGTAGTCAGGCAAGCACTCCTGCGAATGTTGTTGCCACTTGCGTCAGACGGTTGACCACGTTCTGGTAGCAGTCTTCGTTAGTGACCGGAAGGTCTGATGGGTCATGCCGTTCGCTTTCGGATACCGATTCCGGGGAGGTTGTTGAGGGTCAATTTGCCGTCGATGACTTGGACTCCTTCGTAGAGATCGTTGCTGATCAAGAGGTTGCCATCGAGATCGGCCCAGTCGACCAGCGGCGATAGCTGGGCGGCGGCGGAGACGGCGCAAGAGGTTTCGGTCATGCATCCCATCATCACCTTCATGCCCAATGCTCGGGCCACGGTGATCATCTTTTGAGCCTCCCGCAAACCGGTGCTCTTCATCAGTTTAATGTTGATCCCTGAGTACACGCCTTGAAAGTCGGCTACGTCGCCGAGGCGTTGAAACGCTTCGTCGGCGATGATCGGAAGCGGGCTTTTGGAGGTCAGCCAAGCCAAGTCATCGACCGCTGTTTTGGGCAGTGGTTGTTCTACGAATTCGACGCGCTGTTCGGCCAGCCAGTGCGTCACGTCCAACGCCTCGTGCTTGTCGGTCCAGCCTTGATTGACGTCGACATAGATTGGCACATCGGTCACCGACCGAACGGTCTCGATCATTTCGCGATCGTTGCCTCCGCCCAGTTTGACTTTTAGGACTTTGAAGCGAGACGCCTCCTCGGTCTTCATCTTCACCACTTCGGGTGTGTCGATGCCAATCGTGAACGAGGTGACTGGCGTGTTTGCTGGATTGATTCCCCACAGTCGGTGAAGTGGTTGACCGACCAGTTTCCCCATCAGATCGTGCAGTGCGATGTCGACGCAGGCTTTGGCAGCACGGTTGCCTTCTTCGATCGAGTCGACGTAGGCGAGGATCTCATCGAGCAGAAACGGATCGTCAAACTGCTCCAGTTTGACCTTGCTTAGAAACTGCATCACTGACTGTTGCGACTCGCCCAAGTAAGGCGGCAGGGAGGCTTCTCCGTAACCCGTGAGCCCTTCGTGCTGAATCTCAGTCAAAACGACTGGCGTGGTATCGCGTGAGTTTCCGGCGACGGTGAAAGTGTGTTTGAGTTGCAGTTCGTACGGACGGAAGCTCAGCTTCATTTTCCCGTTTCGAATCAGATCGGTCGTTGAGTTGGGGACCGGGGCGGCTTCTTGTGCCGTGCCGATGGTTGTTGGTAGTACGGTCGCCAAAGCACCTGCTCCCAAGCCTTGGAGAAGGATTCTTCTTCCTCGATTCATTCCGTGCTCCTGATGATTGCGTTGTAAAAGTCGTTCTCGGGGATGGGACGGAAGCCATTGGGATCTTCGCCGATAATTCTGACCGCTCTGACGAAGATCGTGGGATAGCTGTCGATGAAGTTGGGTTGGCTGCTGTCCATGCTGTTGATGCTCACCCGTTCTCGGTAGCCCGCTGAATGGATGAATTCATCGTTCCCGATGTACATCGCGACATGTGTGACATGTTCTTTCGTGTTGGACGTTGCTTTTCTGCCGAAGAACAGAAGGTCGCCCGGTTCCAAGTCGTCGGAAACAAACTCCGTTGTCACTTCTCGGCCAATTTGGGACTGCATGTTGGAGTCTCTGGGCAGTTGGATTCCGTTCATGAAGTACACGTTGCAAATCAGTCCACTGCAGTCGATGTTCTTGGACGACATACCTCCCCACAGGTATGGGATGCCGTGGAACTTTCGAGCGGTTTCAACAAGGTTGTTTTGCAGGGCTTTCTGGAAGAAGACCGCGTCGGCCGGGCAGAGTTGGCCGCTATCGACCCAGCCAATTCGTCCATCGGGGCATTGAATCTGAGTGTAGCCGGACTGTTCGGAGATTTTGCAGACCATGTTCCCGATCACCAGATCCGACATCGGCATCGACGTCGCGTCTGGAGCACTGTAGGCCAGCCCCGATTGGGCAGTGAAGATGACTTTTTCTGCGTTCCGGTAAGATTTGAGTTGCTCTTGATCGACACGATGGACTTCGGCCGAATTGACCCAACCGATGTATCCGTCAGGAACTTGGATCAGACACTTTCCACGCTCGGTTTTGAGAACGCGGATTGGAGTTCCAAGAAGGGCTTGGGTGACCAGTTCGGTTTTGCTGCTGGGTTCTCTGCGAAGGTGGATGACGGAATTGTTGACCAACGCATTGACCAGCGTTCCTGTTCCGTCTTCCGGGAGGAGGACGAGATGGTTGTCCACCTCCGGGTGCTGCTCGAAGGCTTGCTTCACAGCGGCATATGTTTCTTCGCTGGAGAGACTCCCGTGAACACGCCAGCCGGATTCACCTTTCTCGACGTGAACATCCCACCACTGAATTCGCTGATCGGGTGCATGCGTCACGCGGAGGGATTCCACGAGCTCATTCAATTCGGAACGCGTGGGCGTTTGCAGGACGGCAAAGGCAAGCAAGAGCGATGGAATCAGGATCATCGAGGTTTTTCCGCGAGCTGAGTGACGCTGTTCTTCACGTCGTATTGGATTGCAATTCCAACATGTGGATTCGCAAGACAGAGGTCGACCGACCGATTGTAAGCGAAAGGTGGTGATTCCGACGGGCAGCAAGGGACGCGATTATCCGCTCAGCCTGGCTCAAGGGTATGGTTGCGGCCCAGTGTCGCGTGGAGCGGTTTTTGTGGTGGTTCGGCGCGGACGAGATGGAACGCAACGATAGATTGGAGAGAGTCAATCCAATTCGCCGTTTCTCTTTTCTCTCGCTGGCGACACCATGACCAAGATCTCCAAACGATCCCTCGATTTTCATTCTGGCGATGAAGTCATCGCCGAGATCAAGCGATTGCAGGAGGGAGGCTATGTTCAAAACAAGAATTGGAATCTGACACAGATCTGCGAGCACCTCGATGTCATCATGACCGGTGGCATGGAAGGGTTTGGGTTTCGGTTGCCGCGAATTCTTCGCGCGACGGTGATGAAGTGGATGATCGCTCGGATGTTGCGACAGCGAAAAATGTCGAGTGCGCCAACATTGGATCGATTGAAACCAAAGTCACCGGATGGACCCGACGATCCCGGTGTCATCGATCACTGCATCGAGACTATTCATCGGGCGAAAGCCTTTGACGGGTCCATGAAAGACTATCCGTTCATCGACGACATGACGCCGGAGATGTGGCGCCAGTTCATGTGGATTCACGCGGCACATCACCTTGGGTTTTTGGCACCCAAGTGAACCTGCGTGGATCGCTCGAGTTACTTCGCTAAGACACGCGATGTGGCTGAGCAACGAGCGAAGAATAAGTGTCGGATTGAAAATGCGGCATTGGCTTCCAGCCTGAGTTCCGCGCAATCACAGGCTGGAAGCCTATGCCACTTGTTTTTCCGCGAAGTGGCTTAGCGTTTGGATGCTGGGACCCGAACTTGCCAGTTGGGATGGGGCACGTGAGCCTTTTCCATCAGCGTCTCAAGTTCCTTCACAATCTCGGGATGGTCGCTGGCCAAATTGGTCGTTTCGCCGATGTCGGCTTTCAAATCATACAACTGAGTTGGGCCAGTCATCCAAGGTTGGCGGATGGCTTTCCAGTCGCCACGTCGAACCGCTTGTCGGCCACCTTGTTCGTAGAATTCCCAGTACAGGTAGTCGTGCGTTTGTTGGGCTTCCGGTTTGCCAACGATCGTTGGTGCGAAGCTGATTGAATCCGTGTCTTCGGGGAAATCTGTCCCGGCGAGTTCCGCGGTGGTTGCCATCAAGTCGCCGAAGTAGCCGACATGATCGGAGACCGTTCCGGGCGGAGTGGTACCGGGCCAGCGAACAATCAATGGAACGCGAATGCCGCCTTCAGTCAGGGCTCGTTTCATGCCGCGGAGCGGTCCGGCTGGATCGAACTTCTTAGGATTGTGGCCGCCTTCGTTGTGTGGGCCGTTGTCGCTGGAGAACATCACGACGGTTTGTTCATCGATTTGCAATTCTTTGAGCAAGTCGAGAATGCGCCCGACGTCCGAATCCATCCGCGTGATCATCGCTGCTTGACCTTTGTCTTGATCGCTCCAGTCTTTGTCGGCGTAGATGCCGTGATCGGGCACTTCTTGTCCGTTGCCGGACATGCCGGTTCCTTCATTGTTCGCATGAGGGATGGTCAGCGAGAGATACAAAAAGAACGGCTTGGCCTCGGAATCCGCCGCTTTTTCACGAATGAAACCCATCGCTTCATTTGCAATTAGATCATGAGAGTAGTCGACTCGTTTGGTGGCCTGTCCGCCGGTGAATCCACCGTAAGATCTGTCGCGACGTTGAACTTCATTTCGCAAAGCGACCTTGGTTTCGTTTCGCCATAGAAATTCGGGGTAGTAGTTGTGTGCGTGGACCTGGTTGAGGTAGCCGTAGAAGTGATCGAAACCTTGTTTGCGGGGAAGGCCTTCCCGTCCTCCCATCGCGTCGTCGCCCAGTCCCCACTTACCACACAGAGCGGTCGCGTATCCTGCGGACTGCAGCACCTCGGCCACGGTCACGTCTTCGTCGCGGAGCGATTGCTTGGACATGTCCGGTCCGCCCGCGTTGCCGCGAACGTGGGTGTGTCCCATGTGCATTCCGGTCATCAGCACGCTACGTGATGGAGCACACACGGTGTTGCCGGCATAGAAGTCCGTGAACCGCATGCCCTCGGCTGCCATCTGATCCAGGCGAGGCGTTTGAATCAGTTCTTGTCCATAGCAACCCAGGTCACCGTAGCCGAGGTCATCGGCCAGAATGAACACGATGTTGGGTCGTTTAGCATCCGCTGCAGAACTGGATGGTGATGTTGCGAATCCAATCAGGAAGAGTGACGTCAGGAGTGCGAAGCAAGATGGGAAGACAGAAGCCAATCGCATGAAGGTTTCTCGGGAGAGGTGGGGATGGTGGGAGCGGCGATCATGAAGATCGGCCGGCGGCATTTTAATCGCCCGGCCAACCTCGGAGGTCGTGCAGTTTTTTAGTGCTTTTCAAGTAACGCCTTGAGAACCCCGCCCGAGCAGCGGGAGGGGTCGGAAAGCGAGCGTTCAGTAAGATTTCCGGGGAGAGCAATCCGCGCCGCTTCCCATGCTCGGCCCCCTCCCTCACCTACGCCTGAACGGCGTCGCTCGACCT
>NZ_DDGH01000089.1:229433-242454 GCF_002337565.1 Rhodopirellula sp. UBA1907
GGGAGAGGTTCTCAAATGCTGAAACCAGCTAAAACGCGGCCTCGATAAACTGCACGACCTCCCCGGGAGAGCGGTCTGCGTCAGCGATCGGCGGAAAGCGTCACCGCATTTCGAATTTTCTGGCCCTCACACATCAGCGGTTTCGCTTCGAGGGTGCGGGGTACTTCGACAGGATTTTTGTTAGTCGCTGAACAACTTCCGGGTGGTCGCTGACCAGATTCTTGGTCTCATTTGGATCGGTTTGGTAGTCATACAGTTCATAGGCCGTGTCACCTTTCCCATCAAACGCCTTCCACTGCACCAGTCGATACCGTTCGGTTCGAATGGATCGCCCCAGCTTTCGCTTCGGGTAAGCGTGATAGGCATGGTCGCGAACTCGCGCCGATGGATCTTGGAGGACGGGGACCAAGCTGACCCCGTCGATTGGTTGAGGGCCGCTCGGTGCGGGCAGCCCAGCCAACTCTGACAAGGTTGGGAAGATATCGACGCTCTCGGCCAATTGTTTTGTGGAGCTACCTGGCTGAGTGACACCCGGCGCGGTGATCAAGATCGGGATCCGGTTGGCTTGTTCGTAGTTGGTATGTTTCGTCCAAATGCCGAGATCGCCAAGGTGAAAACCATGATCGCCCCAAAGCACCACGATTGTGTTGTCAGAAAGTTCTAGACGGTCGAGTTCCTCGATCACTTTTCCGATCTGGGCGTCGACGTAGCTGACGCTGGCGTAGTAACCATGAATCAGATTGCGTTTCAGTTCATCGTCAAAGTCGGCGTTGGGTTCGGTGGGAACTGGTTTGTAATTTGAAATTTCTCCGCCACGTTTTCCGGCCACCTTGGGGGCGTTTGCTGGCAGCTCTTCGTGCTGGGGCATGGGAAGCGAAGCTGGGTCGTACAGATCCCAATACTTTTGTGGTGCACTGAATGGCAAGTGAGGCCGGGCAAATCCGGAAGCGATGAAAAATGGCGTTCCATCGGATTGTCGACGTTGCTTTGCCGCTTGCAGTCGCTCGATCGTTTCGGCGGCGACGCGACCGTCGGCGTAGTCTTCATCGTTGGCATCGGGCGATTCATACGCGGCCCCTCGAGGAAGCGATTTGATCTGGCCCAGCATCTGATTGGTGAAGTAGGCCTCTTCGCGAGTCAGTTGCCCGCCATCGGTGCTGGCCGGTTCCAGGTACTCGATGACCTTCTCTTTGAAGTGTGGAACCGAGAACGATTCTGGGTCGCCATGATTGCCGTGGCCGATGTGAAAGATCTTGCCCAGCGACTCGGTTCGATAGCCACCATGTTTGGCAAAGTGTTGAGGAATCGTGACCGCGTCGGGAATGATCTGGCGCAGCTGGCTGCCCAGTCCGTAGAGGCCCGTCGATGTTGAGTGTGAACCCAGCATCAACGTGAAACGCGATGGCGCGCAGACGGCTTGGTTGCAGTACGCCATTTCGAATCGCATGCCGCGATTGGCCAGCGAATCGATGTGCGGCGTTTTCGCGATCGAGTCTCCATAACATCCAAGGGCAGGTTTCAGGTCATCGACCAAGATCAGCAAGACGTTGGGGTGTTCTTTTGCTTGAAGATTGGAACTTAACGAAAGCAAAGAACAGATGACGAGCGTCAGCAACGCGACGATCGTTTGGAGTTTGGTCAACATTGGGATGAGGGAATTCGCGTGGGGGTGGGGATGGGCGAAACGCGTGATTGCACGGATCGGAGAAAAGAATCGTCGATGGACGGCCAGTGGTTGTCTTTCGATTGGTTGTCACTTCTAGGGCGACATGAATCTCGATCTTTATCCGTTGTTTCACAGCATTTCGAGAAGTCGTTGACGCCATCGGCCGCGTTATTTTGCACCAGACAGCAGTGAATCGCAAATTGTGGGGTTGGTTTCGGTCCTCACGCAGCTTCTTCTGAGAGATCGAACAGGCGTAGCGAAGGAATCCGGGAGATTCCAGCCACCAACTGGCGAGACAAATTGGGAATTGATTCTGTTTAGAAATTTTGTCGATAATTCGCGGCGTTTCGTCCACCAAATGGGTGGGGAAGTCTCAGTTGGACTACGATTGGGATGTTTCGCCTCTCACCCTCGCTTTGAGTTTTCTCACAGCAACCTTCATCGTCGGCTTGCGTTTCGCCGATGGAAGCGTTGTCTCGGTTGTCATCGCCAACGTTGTTGCACATCTCATGTTGTTCCGGTCGAAGCGTACGATGAACCATCCTGGTCGCAAGCGACGCCGATTGCGAAGCGAACAATTGGAAGCTCGGCAGTTGCTGGCAGCCGATTTCGGTGGGTATCGACACAACATCTATGATGCCGAAGACGTCAACGATGACGGGCGTGTTTCAGCCATCGACGCGTTGTTGATCATCAATGCGATGACCAACGAGACCGCTCGCGATGAAAACATGTTCACCGATGTTAACGATGATGGTCGACGCAGTGCTTTGGACGCTCTGCGGGTGATCAATCGGATTGAACGCGGCGATGTGTTTCCGATTGATACCAGTGCCGACGAAGAGCTGAACCTGTTGCTTCCGGAGATGCCGTCTGAAGTTCGTTCGATCGATGGCACCGGAAACAATCCCAACGATCACTTTTGGGGCAGCGTTGGGCAACGTTTGATTCGCATGGCGCCAGCAGCCTATGGCGATGGGATTTCAACGCTGGCGGGAGCCGACCGACCCAGCGCACGCGAAGTCAGCAATGTATTGTCGGAAATGAACACGAGTCAGGTGCTCAATGATCGAGGGCTGTCTGCATTCGTTTATGTGTGGGGGCAATTCATCGATCATGACTTGGGATTGAGCGAAAGCGACGAGCACGGCGAGGCCATCGATATCGCGGTGCCAGAAGGAGATCTCTGGTTCGATCCGACTGGTTCTGGTGAAGCGGTGATCCCGATGACGCGAACGCCGATCGCGGAAGGAACCGGGACATCGGTTGATAACCCGGCTCAACAGTTCAATCAAATCACGGCCTTCATCGATGGCTCGATGGTTTACGGGAGCGATGCAGCAACCGCGGAAAGGCTAAGGACGTTTGTGGGCGGTCGAATGGCGATCTCCGAAGACGGACTGCTTCCGATGGACGAAAGCGGAATGGTGATTGCCGGCGATGTTCGCGCCAGTGAGAACGTTGGCTTGACGGCAATCCAGACGCTGTTTGTCCGAGAACACAATCGTTTGGCCGATGAAATATCTGGCTCTGACCCCGAAGCAACCGACGAAGAAATTTACCAACGAGCTCGTTTGGTCGTCGCCGGGTTGATTCAATCCATCACCTACAACGAGTTTCTGCCGGCACTGTTGGGTGAGCACGCGATGGAACCGTATCGCGGCTACGACGCATCCGTGAATCCTGGCATCGCAAATGAGTTTTCAACCGCCGCGTTTCGGTTGGGGCACAGCGTGCTTCGAGACGAAGTTGGGTTCATGTCCAACGATGGACGTGAGAGCCAAGACGAGATGGAATTGAAAGACGCGTTCTTTCATGCGTCGATGTTGGAAGAGACGGGGATCGATTCGTTGTTGAAATACGACGCATCAGTTTGGGCTCAAGAAGTGGATTTGGGCGTGGTCGATTCGTTGCGGAACTTCTTGTTTGGGCCTCCGGGTGCGGGCGGGTTGGATCTGGTTGCCATGAACATCCAGCGTGGCCGCGATCATGGCTTGAGCGACTACAACTCGACGCGAGAAGCGTACGGCCTGAATCGAGTGGAATCGTTTGACCAAATCACCAGTGACGTTTCGTTGCAGCAGAAGTTGACATCGTTGTATGGAAACGTTGACAACATCGATCTTTGGGTTGGCTTGATGGCCGAAGATCACCAAAACGACGCCTCGGTTGGCGAGCTGACAAGCGAAATCATTGCCGACCAATTTCAGAGGACTCGCGACGGCGATCGGTTCTTCTACCGGAATGTGCTGAACGAACTGGAGATTGAATCGCTGGAACGATCCACGCTGGCGGACGTGATCGAACGCAACACGAGCATCGAAGGTTTGCAAGGAAACGTTTTTTCGATGCAAGTCGAAATTCGCGGCCGGGTCATCCTGGCCAGCTCGGTTCCGCCCACGACGATGCCCAGTAACCTTCGCGAGGACGAAATGCGTGGCGTGGAGGGAATGACGATCGAGTTGATCGACGGAGCTGGGAAGCTGGTCGATTCCACAGCGTCTGATCAGCACGGGAATTACCGGTTTCGATCGCTCAGTGAGACCGGAGACTACCAAGTCCGACTTTCGCAATCTGGTGAGACGATCGATGTCCTCATCGCTCACGGTGAAGAGCGAATCCGCGGGCTGGATTTTTACGTCGCGTAACTGCCGGACGAGGGAACGGGCCACCCGAGGACGGGGCCGCTTTTTGGTGCAAACGTTGCGAAACGCGGCGTGAAGTGAGACTGCGGGAATTGGTGTGACATTGCCGTCTGAAAGGTGCCCCTTATCAGCGGCCCATCAGGTGAACGCGAGGTCGGATCCCCGTTCGTGATGGGAAGGGCTGGCGATTGGTGCAATCGCGGATGCCTGCTTTTCCCCTCGTCTCATTGCAGTGTCTGCCCAATATGAATCAACGGAAGAAACGAACGCGTCGTCTTGCGATCCAATCTCTCGAAACTCGCCGTGTGCTCGCCGCCAGTCTGGGGTGGGACGGCCCTGGTTTGGGCAGTGCCGCTCTGACCTACACGATTACGGGATCACCGAGCACGCTGACTCAGGAGGAGACCGATGCGGCGATCGAAACCGCTTTCGATGCTTGGGCCAGCGTCGCGGACATCGAGTTCACAGAGGTCGACCAAGTCGGACTGAATGATTCCATTGATATCTCGTTTGAGAATTTGGATGGAAGAGCGGGCACGCTCGCTCAGGCGTATTTTCCGGACGACGTGAACCCGGCGCGGTTGGCCGGTGACATCCAATTTGATCTTTCGGAAAGCTGGGAAGTTGGCAATTCGCTGGGCAGTGCGGCGTTCGATTTGGTGTGGGTCGCGGTGCATGAAATCGGCCACTCGTTGGGGCTGGATCACACCGATGCCTCCGGAAGTGTTTTGGCTCCGTTCGTTTCCGCCAATCAATCGTTCACCGAACTGGATGAAGATGACGCCATTGCGATCACACAGTTGTACGCGGCGGCGGAAACTGCGGCGGACGAGCCTGTTGATGAGATGGATTCGACCAACGATTCCGAGGGCTCAGCCGACGATGAGACCACCGATGCCGAAGACGACCCGGTGCTGGAAGATCCTTCGGTGGACGATTCCGGCGATGAAGATGAGCAGGATTCCGGAAGCAATGATTTCCGGAACCGTTGGTTCGTCTGGAACCGCTGGTTTCGAAACCGTTTCCAGCAACGGTTTAGCGGCCGTTTGGACGCTGAGCTGAATGCGTACAACTACGTCAATCCGACGGATGTCAACGAAGACGATCGCACGACGGCGTTGGACGCGTTGATGATCATTAATCGGCTCAATCAAACGTCGGAGGCTGATTCGGATGACGCCGAGATGGATGGATTGTGCGACGTCAACGGTGACGGAACGGTGACATCCTTGGATGCGTTGATGGTCATCAATGCAATGAACGATGCGGATGTTGACGACGCTGCCTCCGAGTCAACCGAGACGGAAGTCGACATGGAGTCGGACGAGGAGGAAGAGAGCTCGGAAGCGGACTTCTTGGACGACACCGATGTTGTTTTCGATGAGGAGGACGAATCGACGATCGATGACGGCGGCTTGGTCGACGATCCGACTGCAGTGGACGACGAAACGATCGACGAGGAACCCGATTCCAGTGAAGACACGGAATCCGACGAGGAATCTGATTCCGGCGAAGAGACTGGCGACGAATCAGCCGACGACGATGTCATCGATGATGAGATGGTCGATGACGGGGAGACCGAAGACGATGAAGAAACAATGTCCGAGGAAGACTGTGATCATCGTGCGGAGGGATTTCATCGACAGAACTATGGTTTGTTCCGTGCTGGTTTGTTCAGCGGCGACGTTGCGACGTTGATCGAGCGATTGGATGCGGATGGCGATTCGGCGCTTTCCGAAGAAGAGGTGTCCGAGCGGTTGTGGGAAAAACTGACGGGGCTCGAGGCCGACGGTGACGCCGATGGATTGTTGATTGCGGAAGAATTGGAAGCCGCGTTCTTGGCCGCTCGTGAAGAACGTTTCTTATCAAAAGATACCGACGAAGACGGTTTGATCACGGAGACCGAAGTTCGCGATCGGCTTTGGGCGAAGTTGGCCGAGGCGGATGCAGACGCCGATGGCGGTGTTTCTTTCGCGGAATGGGAGGCTTTCCGGGAAGAAACCGAGGCGAATGAATCGGAGGCTTTCTCACCGGGATCGTCGCGATTCGACCGAGTCGACGCGGCGTTCAGTGTGGCGGGCCGGGATGCCCATCGGGAGCGTTTCGCGAGGTTCCGTCGTTAGATGTTCCGTCGCTAATTCGATGAGTTTCGGAAAATTCCGAAAAAGAAGTGACGGTTTGTGGTTTGCCTCGCAACTAGTTCCTTGCGAATGATGATGCGAGCTCAGACTACTCTTCGGAAGGCAAAGCGATGGTCGCCACAGACTCCTCTTGGACGGCACGCGAAAATGATTCCAGCGACCGAGAAGGTTGGGGCAATGATCTCGGGTTCATGGAGTTGTTGGACCAAGCACGCGCTGGCGACAGGGAGGCTCTCGGACGCTTGCTGCAGTGGTACACGAATTATCTGACGATTCTCGCCACCACGCAGTTGGATCGTCGGCTTCGCAGAAGAGTCAATCCATCGGACATCGTTCAAGAGGCGATGTTGGAAGCCCATCAGGACTTCGGCGATTTTCGCGGGACCAGCCAAGGTGAGCTGCTTTGCTGGTTGCGGACAATTTTAATTCACACGTTGCATCGCAGTTTTAAACGCCACGTTCAGGTTCAAAAGCGAGACATTCGTCGCGAAGTTTCTTTGGAAGCGGTTAGCAATCGATTGGAAGAATCGGCTTGCAACTGGGCGGGGATCTTGGCTGGCAATGAGCCTTCGCCGAGTGCTCCGATGCGTGCTCGTGAAGGTGCCGTGGAATTGTCCAATCAGCTCAGCAAGCTGAAACCGCACTACCGCGAGGTGATCGTTCTTCGCGTGCTGCAAGGACTTTCGTTTGATGAGATCGCGGAGCGAATGGATCGCAAGTGCGGTGCTGTTCGGATGCTTTGGTTGCGAGCGTTGGAGAGTTTCAAAGCGTCCGAGGATCAGCGTTGATGGTCGCCTTTGAATTGTCGACAGACGAATCGCAATCGACCGATCCATCGCTGCTGCGCGGTCTGAATGAAGAGCAACAATCTCGGCTGACGAAATTGTTGGACGAGTACTTGGTCGGTTTGGAAAACGGCGAGTCGTTGGACGCGGATGAGATCGTTCGGCAGAACCCCGATCTGGGGCCCGTCTTTCATGCCTACCTTGAGAAACTAAGAGCTCTCTACGGCGTCGCCGCGGGGATGCAACCCACTCTCGATGCACCCTCGGTTCCGCTGCCGGCGGACAAACAGCTCGGTGACTTCCTTTTGCATCACGAGATTGGTCGTGGTGGGATGGGAGTTGTCTACGAAGCCAGCCAGCAGTCGCTTGATCGACGCGTCGCGATCAAGTTGCTGCCGCTGGCTTCCATGTTGGATTCGACCCAGATCGCTCGTTTCAAAAACGAAGCTCACGCGGCCGGTTTGCTGCAGCACCCGCATATCGTTCCCATTCACAGTGTCGGCAGCCATCAAGGCGTTCACTACTACGCAATGCAGTTCATTGATGGGATTGCTTTGGATGCTTGGGTGCGCGAACGTCGTGAGGAAAAGATAGCCGGGCAGTCCGCGGATGGATCGAAAGAACGGTCCAGCGATTCCCGCTCGGAATCGGCGGAACGACGACGCGAGACTTGGAAGCAAGTGATTCAGTGGGGGATCGACATCGCCGACGCTTTGCACGTTGCCCATGAAAATGGTGTGGTCCATCGCGACGTGAAACCATCGAACTTGATGCTTGATCGGTCCGGCAAAATTTGGGTGACCGATTTTGGTTTGGCACGCTGTCAGACGGAGATGTCATTGACGCGGTCGGGCGACGTCATCGGAACGATGCGGTACATGAGTCCCGAGCAATCTCGCGGGCAGTCTGCTTTGATTGATGGACGGGCGGATGAGTATTCGCTGGCCGCAACCTTGTACGAATGTTTGACGCTGCGATACGCCCACGAAGGCGAAGACGCGGCAACGATTCTGAAGAAGATCGACAATGAGGAAGTGATCCCGCTGCATTTGTTGCGACCTGATTTGCCTCGTGATTTGGGGACCGTGATCTCAAAAGCGATGTCGAAGAATCGCGAAGATCGGTACGAGACCGCGAAGGAGTTTGCCGAGGACATGAAGCGGGTGCTGTTGGGCGAACCCACCATTGCTCGACCACCATCGGTCGCGGATCGGTTGGTTCGGCTGGCGTCGAAGCATCGTCGTGTTGCGTTCGTGGCAGCCTTGATTGTGACGCTGGGTTTGGTCGGTTCCGCCATCGCGAATGCCAAGTTAGCGGCTGCGAAAATTGTGTCGGACGAAAACGCCATGCGGGCCACTCGGGGAGAGTCGTTGGCGCGAGAGGCTTTGGATCGGATGGGGACGCGCATCGCCGAGCTGTTGGTCGATGTTCCCGGGGCAGACCCGGTTCGCCGTTTGTTGCTGTTGGAAATGTTGGATTACTACGAACGGTTCGCTGCGGAAATCAAAAATGATCCAACGCTTCGCGAGGATTTCGCGATGACGCTCGCGCATGCGGGTAGGTTGCAGTCGGAGCTTGGTGACAGTGAGCAGGCGATCGCGGCGCTTAAGCGTAGCGAGTCGATCTATGCGGAATTGGCCGGCAGTGTTGCTGCCAATGACCCGGTCCGACTGCACTGGGCAACGTGTCAGAACAATTTGGCACAGGCTTTGGTGCGGGCAGGCAAATTCGAAGATGCAGCTCGATACTTTGTGCGAGCGATGGCGATCCAGCGGGCACTGGCGGACCAAGGCAACTCGTTTCCTCTGCACCGGGACGCTGAGATTTCGTTGGCAGCCACGCTGAACAACATGGGTTTGTTGCTAATGCGGACAAATGCAACCTCCGAGGCAGAATCATATTTCGTGAAATCGATCGAGCGACTTCAGACGCTGTTGATCGCACCGGCTTCGCACGCCAAGCGACTGAACGGCATGACGAACGATCCGGCTTCCTTGAAGCTTGTTGCGGTGCAGTCGAACTTGGCGGGGCTGTTGATGGAATCAGAACCCGAACGAGCGATTCATCATGCGGGCCAAGCACTCGAATCGCAATTGAATCTTTTGCAGTCGAATCCAGGTGACGCGAAGATTGCTGGGCAGACGATTGTGACGCTCAACACGCTCGGTGCGGCGCAATCTGCGATGGGTAGGAATGCCAAAGCAATCGAGACATTCGAACAAGCCATTGAAATGGGTAGCCAAGTCGTGCTTCGCTGGCCCGATCACCCGAACTATCGAAGGGATTTGGCGCTGAGTTTCAATCAATTGGGTTTGGTTCGATCAAAGATGAAATCTCTGGAAACGGCACGCACGGCGTTTGAGAAGGCGTTGGAAATTGGACAGCCGCTAGCGACTCAATTTCCAGAAGATGCAGAGACGCAAAGCATGCTGGGTGGGGTTTGGAACAACTACGGATTCCTTCAGCAGCAACTGGGGGATGCGGGGGCGGCTGCGGAGGCGTATTTCCAAGCAATTCGGCTGCAATCGGTCGCGGTTTCGGTTGCACCCGAAGTTGTTCGTTACAATGAATTCCTGCGAAAGCACCGGGCGAACTATCAAAGCGTGATGGAATCCTCCGGCAATTCGCTGCCTCGAGAAGAGCTACAAGGATTGATTCATGAAGCCAACTAACGACTCAAGAATCTTATTGCTCGAACAACTTGAATCACGTTCATTGTTGGCCGGTGGGATCTTCACGCATTCTGATATGGGTGCGAACCAAGGAATCGACCGATCGCAAATGGATCGAGCCGTTCCGACGTTGCAACGAATTGCGGCTCAAATCAATTCCGGTGGCGGACGCGATGGTGCCGGGGCTCAGAATCTTTCTGAACGTGCGCACGATCCCGGTGCTGCACGCCCGATGCGAGACTTTGCCGCAATCGCTAGACCGTCGCAACAACATGACCAACACCGCCAACGCGATGGAGGACAGCACAATCGGGGACAACAACTCTCGGGGCGTGAACCACGCAGCAGTGAATTGCGAGCAAGCGATCTGATCAGCCAATCGTCGCAGCCAAGTTCGCAAACGTCGGTTGATGGATCATCCAACAATCAGAGCGTTCGGTCGTCTGATTCCAGTTCTGTGTTGTGGGTGGTTCAATTTGTCATTGATTCGCCGCGACCATCCAACAGTGTGAGTGTTGGTGATGTGCTGAATGGTTTGAGCGGAGGAAACGATCGTTCATCGACAGGCGAAGGCACTGTGCTGGCTCGAGCGAACTCCGCCGCCGGTTCATCGGAATCTGGTTCGCCGAGTCGGAGCAGCGATGCAAAAGCAACCGTTTCGAATGCTGCAACGAACAACAACGGATCCGTTCAAGGCAATGGATCAGCGGTTGCCTCGGTCGATGATTCACCCGCCACTGTTGCAAACGCGAACGCAGCCGAACGGACGAGTGGTTCGGGTGATAGCTCGCAAGTTGCAACGGTTGATTCCTCGTCGCGTATCGCCGGCGAAGCGGATGGGGGAACGATCGATTGGTTGCCGCGTGTATCCAGCAGCGACGTGTCGTTGGATGCTTCTCAATCGGACGATGATGCGTGGGAATTGGACGAACGCACTCTCGAACAATTGCGCAAGGTGGCTCGAGATGCAACGGATGATCTGACGGAAGACGTTGAATCGGGACGCGTTCGTGACACCAGCGAAACGCCGGTGTTGGAAGGGAATTCCGTCGACGATGCTCTGGCAAGTTGGTTTGGATCACCCACTGGATTGATCGATGGGATCCGATTCCAAGACGCATTGCCAACGGTTGTCCCGACGTTCTCACCTGGAATGGTGGACATTGCTTTGGATGCGACCGTGGGAGTCCACCGGACGATTGGCCTGATGGCTTCGTC
The DNA here is from genome assembly GCF_002337565.1 of Rhodopirellula sp. UBA1907. Lineage (NCBI taxonomy): Bacteria > Pseudomonadati > Planctomycetota > Planctomycetia > Pirellulales > Pirellulaceae > Rhodopirellula > Rhodopirellula sp. UBA1907. The sequence continues at coordinate 240,561 of NZ_DDGH01000089.1, forward strand.
GGAATCGGTTCCGACACCGGTCGTTGTGAATGAAATCCGCGACGCTGTTTTGGCTGCGATCGCGTTTGAAACCGATGCACTGGCGCAACCGGCATTGGACACTCGGCCGCTGCGGTTGTCTGGATTCGCTTATCCGGGCGTCGCAATTGTTGCGGGGACGTTGGCACTGAACGCACGTCGACGTCGTTCCGGAGTTCTGCTGACCAGCCGCTGAAAAATCGGTTTGCGCTGAGAATGCCGTGGATCGCAAAGGCGAAAACGGAACCTGGGGGGACTTTGCGGGTTCAATGCTTCATCGGGGGCGTTCTGGACGTTCCTAGTCATTCCCCACCGGCATTCTCGGAGCTGGAATCTTGCGACACACAACCTTTTTCTTTGGTATGGCGCTCTTTGCGTGCTGTGCCACTCACACCGTATCGCCCGCCAACGGCAACGATATCAATCGCGATTGGCCCCGGTGGCGTGGTCCGGATGCGTCGGGAACGGCGTTGGAATCCAGTCCGCCGGTGACCTGGAGCGAGTCCGAAAACATCCTTTGGAAGATCGATGTGCCCGGCATCGGGAGCAGCACGCCGATCATCCTTGGCGATCGCGTGTACGTCAGTACCGCGGTGAAGACGGACCAAGTTGCCGAAGGTGCTGGTTCGGCTGAAGCGTCAAACCAAACGCCGCCGGAATCGGGCTCACCACGGGGAGAACGCCAAGACGGAGAACGCCGTGCTGAGGGAGGCCGTCTGGACGGTGGGCGAGGCGGATCGGGTCGCGGAGGCCGTGGTCGTGGACGAGGCGGTCGCGGTGGTGCCAAGCCGACGAACGTCTACGACTTTGTCGTGATCGCTTACGATCGCAACAACGGCAAAGAGATTTGGCGGACATCGGTGACCCAAGAAGTGCCTCACGAAGCTGGTCACAACACCAACACCTTTGCGTCATCTTCACCGGTGACCGATGGCGAGAAGTTGTACATGTCCTTTGGATCGCGAGGCGTTTTTTGTCTGGATCTGGATGGCACGCAACTGTGGAGTGTGGATCTGGGACAGATGCAGACTCGAAATCAATTCGGTGAAGGAAGCTCACCCGCGGTTCACAATGGCGTCTTGGTTGTGCCGTGGGATCACGAAGGGGAGTCGTTCATCGTGGCTCTGGATGCCGCGACCGGCGAAGAAAAGTGGCGGCAAAGCCGTGATGAGCAAACGACTTGGTCGACGCCTTTGATCACCGAGTACGAAGGTCGCACGCAAGTCATCACGAACGGTTCCAAACGAGTTCGGAGCTATGATTTGACGACTGGCGAATTGATTTGGGAATGCGGTGGACAAGCCGGCAATCCAATCCCCTCGCGGGTTCGGTTTGAGGACAACGTCATCGTGATGACTGGCTATCGAGGCTACGCGATCTATTCCATTCCACTGAGTGCAAAGGGTGATGTCACCAACAGCGACGTGATCACTTGGATCGAAGAAGACGCGGCTCCCTACGTGCCGTCGCCGGTTCTTTACAAAGGCCAGCTCTACTTTGTGAAGTCCAACAATGGCGTGTTGGTTTCTCGGAAGGCCAAGACCGGTGAGTTAGTCATCGATCAAACACGCCTGCCAGACATCTCGTCCGTTTATGCCTCACCGGTGGCAGCGGCGGATCACATCTACTTCACCGGACGCGATGGAACCACGTTGGTTTTGAGTCACGGCGACGAAATGGAAGTGGTCTCGGTGAACAAGCTGGACGATGAAATCGATGCTTCGGCGGCCATCGTCGGGGACCAAATTTTCCTGCGAAGCAAGTCGCATTTGTACTGCATCGGCAAGGAATGAATTTGGTTCTGGCCAGCATCCATCACGCAGATGAATGCTGGTAGCATGAACGATTCCAATCGGGCGACTGGCAGATGGATGCC
>NZ_DDGH01000089.1:242575-243093 GCF_002337565.1 Rhodopirellula sp. UBA1907
TAGACTGGCAGATGGATGCCAGTCGCTCGATCGTTTGTTTCAACAGTTTTTCATTGCCCCATTGAACAGTTGAGCCCAGCATGTGTGATCAGGACCATTTCGAAGAAGATCTGAAGAAGTATTCGCGTCGTGATATCGGTACGCTTGCCGCAGCCGGACTCGGTGCGGCGATGATGCTTCCTCGAGTCGCCAACGCCGCTGAAGTCAGCGAGCAGGATGTTGAAATCGAAACACCTGACGGCAAGTGTGATGCCTACTTCGTATCGCCATCGACGGGCTCGCATGCTGCGGTTTTGATTTGGCCCGACATCTTTGGTTTGCGACCCGCGTTCCGGCAAATGGGGAAACGTTTGGCGGAGTCTGGGTATAGCGTTTTGGTGGTCAATCCCTTTTATCGCCAGCAGAAAGCACCGACCGCCGCCAACGGAGCGAACACGTCGATCTCGGATGTTCGGCCCTTGGCTCGCTCATTGACTCCCGAGACACACACGACGGATGCAAAAGCATTTGTGGCTTGT
>NZ_DDGH01000089.1:243260-243778 GCF_002337565.1 Rhodopirellula sp. UBA1907
CAATCGCAAGTGGACACGGACAAGCCAATTGGAACGACCGGTTATTGCATGGGAGGACCAATCGTCTTCCGCACTGCAGCCGCTGTTCCCGATCGCGTAGGTGCGGCGGCCACTTTTCATGGTGGCGGATTGGTGTCCGACGGAGAGGATAGCCCGCATCTTTTGATCCCAAAAATGAAAGCGGACTTCTTGATCGCCATCGCCGAGAACGATGACCAACGCGATCCCGAAGCAAAGTCGGTGTTGAAGGAGTCGTTTGCAGAAGCGAATTTGGATGCTGAGATCGAGGTGTATCCCGCCGGGCATGGTTGGTGTCCGCCTGACACTCGTGTCCACAATCCCGAACAAGCCGAGAAAGCTTGGAGTCGGATGCTCGCCTTGTTTGAATCCGCTCTGGCTTGACGTAGTGCCCGCGTGCCGAAAGCGGGCTGGTCGACGGCGCGATCATGGACGAGTGTTTGTGATCGAGGTTGGGCAATAGGCTTGGCTGTGGGATAGCGGGCTGTTGATTGAATGAG
>NZ_DDGH01000089.1:243963-283202 GCF_002337565.1 Rhodopirellula sp. UBA1907
CCGTACCGCGTTGGCGGCGGTTAATCAGACGCCTGCCGGAGCTAACGTCCATCGGCTAACTGTTGTCGTTCGGTACACGACCAAATCAACAGCCCGATAGGCGTGTCTTGCATCTACGATATTGTGACCGGCGTTTGAACTTGCGCCGGTTTCCCGTCATTTCCTAAGAGTGGTCATGAGTGAGCTGAACACCATTGGTTTGTTTCCTTCTTTGAGCTCCTTCGTGGACCAGCGTCGAGCCGAGTCGGGTTTGATCTCCGAGGAACGCCGGGAAGATCTGAAGCAATTGGCAGGCTACATTCGCGGTGAGACTCAGAAGTCTCGCCCGGTGCAGTTGACCTTTATCTGCACGCACAATTCGCGTCGCAGTCACTTGACTCAGATTTGGGCCAGGGTGGCTGCGGATTTGTTCGGGTTGCAGAGCGTTCAAACTTTCTCCGGCGGAACAGAAGCGACAGCAATGAATCCGCGAATCGTTGCTTCGTTGAAGAGGGTTGGGTTTGAGGTCGACGTGGAGACGGAAGACAAGAGCAATCCAACCTATGCGGTTCGCTACGCCGAGCAGTCGGAGCCTTTGTTGTGCTTCTCAAAGATTTACAGCGAGTCGCCCAATCCGACGAGGCATTTCGCGGCGGTGATGACTTGTTCGAACGCCGATCAGGCTTGTCCGATCGTTCCCGGATGCGATCTGCGGTTGCCGATTCGCTACGAGGATCCCAAGGTCTCGGACGGCACTCCTCGGGAAGCCGAGATCTACGACGAGCGATGCCGACAAATCGCGAGAGAAATGATTCACGCGATGTCTTTGGTGTAGGTCTTCGGCGTCGATCTCTGAATCGATTCGTTTGCGGCGATTGGCTTGTCGGCTCACCGCACTACGAAGTTCTCTCTCCGGTGCCAACACTTTTGGCTGACTTGGAAGCCCGTCAGCACAAAGTCATTGGCTGGTTGATGCGCGTGCTGTCGATTTTTACGGGCCAGTTTGCGGTTGCCCGCGTCTGAAATCATTGCAGCATCGGGACTTGCGTCCATTGTGGGCACACGCTTTGCGGAGCATCCCCGTAGCCGGACATATACAGTGCGACGCCACCCGAAAATGGCGGCGACGTAAATGAACCGTAGAGACTGACCCAAAGCAACCCAAATGGCTTCCAATAAGATGAACGCTTCCACATCAAATACTTCCAAGTCCGCATTGTTCCAGTCGCTGGAGATCGGCGGACTGACGCTACCCAACCGCATCGTGATGGCTCCGCTGACGCGAGCACGCGCCGGGGTGGAACGCATGGCCAACGAAATGATGGCCGAGTACTACACGCAACGAGTTTCCGCTGGTTTGATCATCAGCGAAGCAACCGTGGTGTCCGAACAAGGCATCGGGTGGCCTCAATCACCAGGGATCTACAACGACGAGATGGCAGAACGATGGAAGATCGTTGTGGATTCGGTTCACGAAGCCGGCGGCCGAATCTTTCTGCAGTTGTGGCATACCGGGCGAGCGTCGCACAGTGATTTTCACGATGGCGATCTGCCGGTGGCGCCATCGGCAATTGCGATTGAAGGCGACGGCGTGCACACCCCGTCGGGGAAGAAGCCTTACGAAGTGCCACGTGCTCTCGAAACCAGCGAACTGCCGGGCATCGTGGAGGACTATCGCAAAGCGGCCGAACGTGCCAAGTCGGCGGGCTTTGACGGCGTAGAAATTCATTCCGCCAACGGCTATCTGTTGGACGAATTCTTGCAGTCCAAATCCAATCACCGCGAAGATCAATACGGTGGCAGCATCGAGAATCGTTACCGTCTATTGGGCGAGGTTGTGGATGCGGTCACGAGCGTTTGGCCGAACGATCGTGTCGGTGTCCGGTTGGCACCCAACGGTTCATTCAACGACATGGGATCACCCGACTATATCGAGCAATTCACCTACGTCGCACGGCAACTTGATCAGTATGGGCTCGCGTATCTGCACGTGATGGATGGCACCGGGTTTGGTTTTCATGAACTCGGACCCGCGATGACGCTCGCGGATTTCCGAGAGGTCTTTAGCGGTCCGTTGATGGGCAACGTTGGCTATTCGCGAGAGTCCGCGGAAGAGGAACTCGTGGACGGAGCGGCGGATCTAATCGCTTTCGGACGTCCATACATCAGCAACCCGGATCTCGTGGAGCGTTTTGAGAATGGGTGGCCTCTCGCCGAGACTGCGGACATGTCCGTCTGGTACTCGCACGATGCTGAAGGCTACACCGATTTTCCAACCTACCAAGCGGAATCGAAACAGCCTGAGTCTTGCGGCGTTGAGTAGGAATTGTTGAAAGTTCCGCCGAACGTCGCCAATGACTTGCCCGCACTCCCAATTCACTTTTGAAGAAAGATCTCAATGAAGACCGTTCATGCCTACGCCGTCAAAGAATCCAAAGGAACTTTTGAAGAGTTCGAGTATGAACTCGATGACATTGGTTCCGACGAGGTCGACATCGATGTCGAATCGTGCGGCATTTGTCACAGTGACATCAGCATGGTCGACAACGATTGGGAGATGAGCGAATACCCGCTCGTTCCCGGGCACGAGGTGATTGGCAAGGTTTCGTCGGTGGGCGATCACGTCACTCATCTATCAGTGGGCGACCGTGTCGGTCTGGGATGGCATGCGGGTTATTGCATGGTGTGCGACCAATGCATGAGCGGTGATCACAATTTGTGCAACGATGCCCAAGCAACGATTGGTGGCCGCCACGGAGGATTCGCCGACACCGTCCGGGCTCAATCAGCCAGCGTTGTGAAGATTCCTGATTCGCTGAATGCGAAGGAAGCAGGGCCACTGCTATGCGGAGGAATCACCGTATTCAATCCTTTTGTTCAATTGGATCTTTCACCAACCTCTTCCGTCGGTGTCATCGGGATCGGCGGGCTCGGGCACCTCGCCCTCAAGTTCGCAAACGCCTGGGGATGCGAGGTTACAGCGTTCACCTCTGAATCCAAAGAGGAAGAGGCCTTGGAAATGGGCGCTCATCACACGATCAACTCGCGTGACATGGATGCGATTAAGAACACGGACCTGCGTTTTGACTTGGTGATTTCAACCATCAATGTGCCGCTGGATTGGAACGCCGTTCTTGGAACTCTGAAGACTCATGGTCGTTTGCATATGGTCGGCGCGCTCACCGAACCAATGGAAATTGGATTGCTGCCGCACATGCTCTTCAACCAACTGACGCTGGGTGCATCGCCGGTGGGACCGCCGGTCATCATTCGACGAATGCTGGACTTCGCCGCTCGCCACCAGATCGCTCCCGTGACCGAGCACTATCCGATGAGCAAAGTCAACGATGCGTTTGAACGGCTTCGCAGCGGTGACGCTCGTTATCGAATCATCTTGGATCGCGACTGAAGCGACGAGTCGTGATTCCACGTCGTTGCTCAATCAAAGAGTGCTTGCCGTTATCATTCTGTTTCTGGTGTGAACATCTTTTGGATGTCTTCCAGGATCAGGTACAGGCATGGCACCAATACAAGAATGATCGCTGTCGCGAAGAGAATGCCAAACCCGAGCGAGATCGCCATCGGGATGATGTATTGAGCTTGCAGAGAGTCTTCGAAGATCAGCGGCATCAAACCGCCAAACGTTGTCAGGGTGGTCAACAAGATGGGACGGAATCGACGCAGTCCGGCTTGTGAGATGGCATCAAATGCGGACTGGTTTTTTCGGTGGCGGTTCGCATAGTCGATCATGATCAGGGAGTCATTGATCACAACGCCCGACAGGGCAATCACTCCCATCAGACTGACCAGCGACAGGTCATAACCGAGCATGATGTGTCCGATGATCGCGCCAACGACGCCGAAGGGAATCGCAACCAAAACAATCAGCGGTTGCACGTAACCTTTGAATGCGATCGCGAGCAGCGAATAGATCACGGCGAGTGCCAAGCCGAACGATCCCCACAGTGACGCTGTGGCCTGACGCATTTCCGCGTCGCTGCCTTCAAAGCTCCAGGTGATTCCGGGGAAGTCTTCACGAAGCTTGGGAAGTTCCGAGTTTCGTAAAGCTTCGATGACCTGAGTAACGGCACGTTTGGGTTCCACATCCATCGAGACACTGATCGTTCGTCTGCCGTCGCGGCGATTGATGGATCGAAATGCCAGCGTTTCTTCCACTTCGGCGACGTCCATTAGCGGAACCTCTGCTCCGCTCGGTGTGCGAATGATCAAATCTTCCAGGTTGTGAATGTCCTCACGCTGTTCTTCGGGAAGCTTGACTCTGACTTCGGTTTCGTTGGTTCCACGAATCAGTCGCAACGCCAATGATCCAAAGAAGGCACCTCGCAATTGTTCGCCCAGTTCTTCATCGGTCAGGCCAAGTGAACGCCCCTCCGGACGAAGCCGGAAATCGTATTGCGTTTTTCCTTTGTTGTAGTTGTCGTTGACATCCCGAGCGTTGGAATACAGTTCGACTCGTTCAACGAATGCGGTGGCGGCTTGCTCCAACACCTCGATGTCGCTGTGACTGAGGTCAATGCTGATGTCGCGTCGGTAACCGCCCGGTCCTCGTTCGGCTTCAAAAGTGACTTGATTGACACCTGGCAAATCGCCGATGTGCTCACGCCACAAATCGATGACCTCGTTGGCGGTCATGTCTCGTTGGTCTGGTGGCTTCATCACGATTTCGACGTCGATGAAACTCTGGCCCCGGACGTTGGTTTTAATACCTTCGGCAACTTCGTACAGGTTGTGTTCTTCGAACATCTTGATGCTCGCCTGCGTCACCGTGTCCGCAATTTTCGCGGCTTGATCCTGCGTCGTGCCAACTGGCATCCGCACGCCGGCTTCGATCTCATCGGCTGAGACTTCTGGCATCAGGATCAATCCCATGTGAGCACTGGTCGCATAGCCACCGATCACAACGAACAAAGCGAGTGCCAATGAAGCGGTGACGTATCGATGCCGAAGGCTGAGGATCAGGATGGGACGATAAAAGAATTCCACCAAGCGATTGAACGCTTGGCTGAATCGTTGCTGCAAATGGTGCAGCCGCGCACCGATGCTGTTGGGATTTCGTCCCGCGTCGCGAGCGTGGGCCAAGTGAGCCGGAAGGATGAACAGAGATTCAACCAGCGACAACGCCAGGACGATCATCACAACGACCGGCAAGGGACCCCAGAATTTGCCGGTTTCGCCAGGAATGAACAGCAGCGGAACGAACGCGACGATGTTCGTCAGGATGCTGAACGTGACCGGTCCAGAGACTTCTTGGGTGCCTTCGACGGCGGCGGCTTCGTGATCCTTGAGTGTCTGTCGTTTCTCGTAAACGTTTTCTCCCACGACCACCGCGTCATCGACGACGATGCCCAGCACAACAAGAAAGCCGAACAACGAAATCATGTTGATGCTGACACCGGCGGCAGGCAGTAGCAACACACCGCCGATGAAAGAAACCGCCATTCCCATCATCACCCAGAACGCCAAGCGGAATTCAAGGAACAACGAGAGAATCACCAGCACGATCACGACGGCCATCGCAGCGTTCTCGGCGACCAACATCAAACGTCGGCGGAATTCTTCGGCGTTGTTGCTGTCGATTCGCCACTTCACGCCTTGTGGCAGTGCCGTTTCGAATTCTTCCATGGTCTCTTGGACCGCTTCGGCCACATCCATTGGTGACTGAGAACCGACACGATAGATGTCGAGTTCGACCGATGGCGTTTGGCTGAATTGTGAGTGGAATCCGACTTCTTCGAATCCGTCGCGAATTGTGGCGATATCACCGAGCGTCACCATCGGACCATCTCGCCCGGCCACGATTTCGATGCCGGCGAACTCTTCCGCCCATTGTTTGCGAGCTTTCACACGGAGCAAGATTTCGCCGGCGGTCGTTTGCACGGAACCGGCCGCGACATCTTGGCTGGACGTGCGAATGATTTGAGCGACGTCGGGAAGAGTCAGCCCGTACTCACGCAAGCGTTGTCGCGGGATTTCGACGTGCGTCACATAGGCAGGAACGCGACGCAATTCGACTTGTGTGATTTGTTCTTTGGATTGCAGTTGATCGCGAAGTTGTTCAGCTAACTTGCGCAGTGCCCAGACGTCGATCGGACCGTAAATCGCGACCTGCATCACTTCTTGCTGGCGAGACTGCAGTCGCACTTCGGGTTGTTCGATTTGATCCGGAAAGGTGCGAATCCGGCTGACTGCTTGGTCGACGTCCTGCAGGACTTTCATGCGGTCTTCGCCGCCGACCAATTCGATCAGAACTTCACCACGGCCTTCGCGAGCTTCGCTGGTGACTTCTCGAATGCCTTCGACACCCCGAACGGCTTCTTCGATCGGACGCAAAATTCCCTGTTCGACTTCTTCCGGGGCGGCGCCCGGGTATCCAACGGCGACTTCGACAATGTCGAGCTGAAACTGAGGGAAGACTTCCTTTTGAATTGCAAACGCTGACCAGATGCCACCACCAAGCAGCAGCAACATCAGCAGGTTGGCCGCAATCGCATTGCGAGCCATCCATGCGATGGGGCCACCCTCGGGAACCATCTTGCTCAACGACGTCACTCGGTTGTCTCCTCAGTTTCGTCGGAGTCCACCGGCTCTTCACTCTCTACTTCATCGTCCGTGATCTTGCGCAAACCAACTCCGTCGGCCACGGTCGCCAGCGTGGTCGTCACGATGTCTTCGCCTTCTTCAATCCCTTCGCGAATGTAGGCGTACTCTGCATCACGAAAGACCACCTGAGTCTCGCGAATTTCGAGTTGTTCTTCCTTCATCACCCAGACCGTGTCCTGATCGCGGACATAATCGCGAGGCATGCGGATCACATCGTTGATCTCTTTGCCTTCGATTTGCGTTTCGATCAACGTGTCCAAGATCAATGGTGGTGCATCCGATTCTCGTCCGAGCGGATCGGCGACTGTGATCAAGACACGAGCCAGTCGAGTTTGTTGGTCGAGGGTTCCGATCAACCGGGCGACCCGGCCTTCGCGTTGCGCGTCGGGCCCCCAAGCGTCCGTGTTGCGCAGGATCACCTTGGATCCTTCGGTGGATGTTCCGTCATCGTTGGTTTTCGGGAATTGAATCCATCGCAATGTTCGAATCGGAACCGCCGCCATGATCCAGTACTCGTCCACACCGATCAGACGCGCGAGCTCGTCGCCCGGTCTGACTTGAGAACCGATGTTGACCGATTGCGTCAGGATTTGAGCATCGAATGGAGCGGTGACTTCCGTTCGATCGAGGTCCAGCTGCGCTCGTTCCAGCGATGCTTTCGCCGCCGCCATCTCCGCTTTGATCGATGCGATTTGCGGTTCCCGTAACACAAGGCCGCGGTTGGTGTCGTCGATAGTGTCTTCGAGCATTTCCAGCTCTTTCACCGCCAGACGCTGGCGAGCTTGTTCGATTTCCCACAACGCTTCTTTCTGCAGCAATTCACTGTTGCTGATCGAGACCGCGTTTTCGAAGTCCGACGGATCGATCCGCAGCAACAGGTCGTCTTTGCTGACCATGCCACCGGGGATGAATTCAGGCGAGAGCTCAACCACTTGGCCGCTGATTCGTGGGCCGAGCGTGATGTCTTGGGCTGGTTCGACGGTTCCGAGCACCACTAACTGAGGTGAGTAGGTGCCTCGTTCCGCAGTGATGGTGTCCACCAAAGCCGACGATTTTCGCGTCGCGTTGATCTGCTGGGCGGTGGGTTCGGTCTTGTTGATCACAACCACCGCGGCGGCGGACGCACCTAGAATTGCCAAGCAGGTGATGGTGGTACCAAGGATGCGAAGCCAGCGCCATTTGGGTCGCTGTTTCGACGCATCACTCATCGACAACGGTCTCCGGGATGATTTCCACGGTGGATTCCAATAATTCAAAGTCTTGTGGACGGGTGTCAAAATCGCCTGCCAACGCCAAGTACAGCGAGACGCGAATGAGCACCAAGTCTAGTTGAGCCGAAAGCGTTTCGCGCTGCAATCTTTGCTGCGCCGTGATTGCACTGAGCACGTCCAGATAAGTCGCATCACTGATCAGATATTGCTCTCTCAACTGCTCGGAGGATTGTCGAGCCAGTTCGACTTGATTTTCCAGGTGCTCGATCCGTTCGAGCTGGTAGCGTTCTTGGGCCAATGCGTCTTCGACTTCGCTGAATGCGTTCAGCATCGTCTGCCCATAAACATTGAACAATTCGCGTTTGACCGCCGCGTTTCGGTCGACTTCAGCCCGGCGTTGCCCACCGTCAAACAGCGGGGCAATCATTTGTGCACCGATGGATACGAACCAATCGCGGAACAGCGTTTCGGGGGATTCCGACACGTTCAGCAGCGATCCCGTGAGATTGATGCGAGGATATTGGGCACTGATCGCGGAAGCCAGGTCTCGGTCAGCAGCACGGAAAGCTAGGTAGTCGCGGCGAACGTCTGGCCGGCGTTTTAGCAATTCCGAAGGCAGGCCAGTCGATGGCAGAGGCGGCAACGGAGGCAGAATCGAACCGGGTTCGTATTCCGCGGCTTGAGGCATCTCGCCAAGCAGCACCGCGAGTTGATGTTCCAGGACTTCGATGCGGACTTTCTCGACGACGATTTGTTCCAGCGTCGCTTCGACCAATTGTCGCTGTCGAAGCACGTCGGGGCTGCGGATCAAGCCTGAGGCAAAGCGTGCTTCCTGTAGCGCCAACCCCATCTGGTTGTTGTCGAGCTGTTCGTTGAGCAACTTGATTTGGGCGTGCCCTTCGATCAGCGAGAACCACGTTCGAGCGATCTCTGCGGTCAGGGTCAATGCAATCGCGTGGTAGTCTTCTCGCGTGGCGGATGTTCGCAAGCGTTCGGCATCCACGCGGGATTCAATTTCGCCCCACAAGTCGACTTGGTATCCGGCATCCAATCCCCAAATGAAACTGGAACGATCTCTGCCAGGACCCATCGTGCTGCCATAGTCAGCAACTCCGTTCAGGTCCGGCCACAGATCGGATGCTTCGCGACGTGTCACGGCTCGGGCCGCATACAAACGTTGTAGAGCCGCGGCGAGAGTGAAGTTGCCTTGCAGTGCGACTTCAATCTCTGCGTTGAGTGTCGGATCGTTGAAGCTGGTCCACCAACGATCCGGCGGAACCACTTCACCCGGAGTCGAAAATGGTGGCGGGGTTTGTGTGCGGAAGGTCCAAGTGCTGTCTGGATTGGCGCAGCCGACACCGATCAGTAGCAATGCAATGAGCCACCGGGCGGGGAGCAACCTCGCGAATCGAACCATAGACATGAAGGCCGAATTACGAGATTCGGCGGTCCGAAATCCAGTCCAATTCAGGACTTGTTACATATCTCGGTGGTTATTCGTCGTGTTTCACGCTCGCTGACTGTTTCGCGTTTGTTGACAAAGCGATGACCGCCCAAGCACTGCCCCAGTCATTCGCGGTCGGAGTCGCGCGACCTTTCGCGGATGCTTTGGTGCCGGGGACTTTCCAACGTCCATTGGGTTCTTGAGTCGCGAGGAGGTACTTCACTGCAAGATTCAAAGTACTCGAGTCCGTGCCTGTCATCGCCAGAGCGTGCAGGGCGTATCCGGTGCCCAACGCGTCGCTCCCGTCCGCCAATTTCCACCCCCAGCCACCATTTTCGTTTTGGTGATCCAACAAAGCGGTTTGCCATTGTTGAGTCGATGAATGAGGCGGAGATTGATTGGAAAAACGGCGGTCCATCTCACGAGCTAGCAACAACCGAGCGGCCAGGAACTCCGTTGATTCGGGCTGGTCGATGGAGTCGACGAACTGGATCGCGGTGGAGGGATCAAACTCAACGGGCTCTCTCATCAAGGCGAGCGCTGTCCAAGCCGTCGTTGTCGCGGTGGTCTCTTTTGTTGGTCGACGTTGAGCGGGAAGTTGTCCGCACGCACGCCAGGATCCGTCGGCGGATTGTTCTTCGAGCAGCTTCTCTGCAAAACGCGATCGCCAGTCAGTGCCACCCGGTGCAGAGGAGGCATTCGTACGAGGGATTGCCAGCAAAAGTTGCGTCATCGTGTCGATGTTCGCTGCCATCGTCGCCGAATGGTCCAGATCCGCCTTTTGCTCCGGTTTGACGAAGTTGACGACATCGGTGGACCAACGTTCCCATTCATCGAGCAGGTCGGAAACGGCGATCGATTCGGTTCGCCGAGCGGCTTCGTGACTCCAAATCAGCGTCGGGATCTGATGGCATGAAACACACCCACGTTTTTCAATCCACTGTTCACCGGCCTGCTGAACGTATTGCAATCCACTTTGGATCGAACGCGTGGCGTCCTGCGACCACGCAGGTTGGCCAGCCAACGCTACTCCGCCGATCCAAATCAAAGCACTCGTCGCGGCAGCGCGAGATCGGAAAGTCATGGAAAGTGCCTTCGGGGAGAAACGATCGCGGATACCACTATCCTATCCTGATCGCATCAGCCGATCCCGTTTAGGCTTCGAGAATCTCAGCGATCTTTTCCGTTGGACGGCCAATCGCTGCTTTTCCGTTGTGGATCACGATCGGACGTTCGATCAACTTGGGGTTCTCCACCATCGTGGCGATCCACTGTTGGTTGGTCAGCGTTTGCTCACCCAAGTTCAATTCTTTGAACAACGCTTCTTTCTTGCGGACCAAGTCTTTCGCGGGGATGCCCAGTAACTTCACGATCTCGGCGAGTTCTTTTTTCGTTGGCGGCGTGTCCAAGTACTTGATGACCTCTGGTTCGACGCCGTGTTCCTCCAGCAGTTGCAAAGCTTGGCGTGACTTCGTGCATCTTGGGTTGTGATAGATCTTGGTCATGCTGAGGTTGAGTTGAGGTTGGGGGGCGGGCCGTTCGAGTTGGAGCAAAGTATGTGAATATCTGAAACGTCGGGACGAGATCATTCAATCCCGGTTGTAGAGCACCGGCGTTTTGCCTTTCCAGCGGTTCCATGTTTTGTCGTCGGAGATCAACTCGGCCATCAGGTGAGCGACATTGATGCGGCTTGACTTTCCAGAGTTAAAAAGCGGGCTGCGAATTGGCGAAGGTTCAAGGTCGTACTCGGTGACCTCGTCCGCATCATGCAGCGAGTCCGGACGAATGATGGACCATTCAATGCCTGGGTCGCCTTCATTGATTTGAGTTTGCAGGAATTCAGCCGCTTGTTCGTTGTCGACGTGAGGTGGAACCAATGTTCGCAGCAATGCGAACGCGCATCGTTCCGCGATCGAATGGGTTTCGTTCAAGCGATGATTTCTGACTCCCGACGAGCTCATCAGAACGAAGCGAACCGGCTTGGGGGCGGAGGATTTCTGAGCCGCCCTGCACAACCGTTCGGCTGCATTCGTGACCAACCGGCGCGGTTGGCCGTACATGCCTTTCAGTGTCAGGTTGTGACCCAAGCACGATGCGATGGCATGGCAACCGTCGACCTGAGCGATCAGTTGCTGGTCGGTAAGATCGAGCAGGTTTCCCTCGGTCACCGTGCAGGCGGCTTCGTCGAAATCGCCCAGCAGTTCACGAAGGCGCGAGATGGATCGAACCACCGTCACCACGTGGTGCCCACGTTTGATCAGTTGCTGAATCAACAAGTGACCTGTTTGGCCGGTTCCTCCGGCCACGAAAACCTTCGACATCACAATTTCCAAAAAGACATGTTGGCCAAGCAAAGTGCCAATGCGAATCGGCGGACGGGAATCATCGCGTGAGCAATGGTTCGACCCAGATTCCCCAATCGCCGCCGCGACCGTTGCCGCCATCGGTCACCTTCAGAGTCAGCGTTTGCACCTTGCTGACATCAATGTCGAACGCACTGCCCTGGCCGGCGGTCACGCGAGTTGCTTTCCACAGCGATTTGCCATCGCCAACAATCTCAAAATCGACTTGCCCAAACAAGTTGCCTTGAATCCCACTGCGTCCGCGAAGACGTTTCCAGTTCCCGTCAAGTTTGTAGACGTGTTTGGCTGGTGCGTGAGCGTAGATTCCATGGGCAAAGTAGTCGCCACCCAGAGACAGCAATCGCTTTCTATCTGGCACGGAGTTGTAGGTGGGCCGCAGCCATCCCACTTCGGCCGACTGTGGGCGAATCGTCGAGAGCCAAATTGATTTGGTGGTCGTAGGGATCAGATCGGCGTCGACTGAAATCGGTTGTTCAAGGTTTTGAAAACGCTCCAACACCCTTTGGCCGATGCTGGCGAGCTCATCGTCTGAGCTCGCGGTTTCGCGAAGCAATTGGGTGGCGTTTTCGACCGAGCCAGCTTGCAGTTGATCGATCACCGGCTTCAGTTCCAGCTCCAGTTTCGCGATCGAAAGGTCGGGTGTTCCATCCGCATTGATGCTGTACCGCAGCGAACGCGTGCTCGTCGTGCCGTTGACGTGACAGGACACGATTCTCAGTTCACCGGATGTCTTTGAGCGAAGCGGACCGCTGTGCATGACGAATTTGCCGTCAGTGCCCGGAACGGATGTCGCCGTTGTCGCGTCGTAGTCGCCACCTCCATCCGGATCGAAATAGGCAACTACCGCGTGCGATGGAATCGTACTGTTGACACGCCCGTCAATCTGGATCGATTGCTCTGGGCCAACCGACAGACGCAAGTCATGGAAGTCGGTGGCGGGGCGATCGTAGATCGATCGGGCGACTTGCCGGTTGAAGACCGGATGAGCCGCCAATCGAAACGCATGAGTTTGAGTGATGAAAGTTCCTTTGCCTTCGCCACGCAATTGTTGCGCATAGGTTCGGTTGCCCGATCCCATCAAAGCTGTGCCACGTTCGGCTTCGTCGACACGTTGGCGACAATGTGGCAACGAAAGAGCATGGCCGAGTTCGTGGATCACGCCGCCAATGAAGATTGAGTTGTGACGGCCAATCGTGATGCGTCCGTATTCGGCGTCTCGGATCGGCGTTGGGTCACGAAAGCGACGGGTGTCCAGAATCTCGGAATCGCATTGCCAAGCGGTTCCCGATAGATGACTGCCGCCACCGTAGTAGGGACTGTGATGTGAGATCTTGCTGGCAACGGGATCGTAGTCCATCAAGTTGCAAAACAGCAGCAACACGGATGCGTCGGCGTCGATGCCGCGTTGCCGCAAAACCGGGATCACTTCGTCACGGATTTTCTGTCCATCGGGTTTGTCGTAGTCCGTTTGTTCACCGACCACGTCAACAATGTCGATTTGTCCTCGTTCGTTTCGCAACGTGTGCATGGAACGATTCGGGAAACCATGTCGCTTGAGTTCGCTCTCATAGAACTTCGCGGTTTCCTCGACGATCCTACGGATTCGTGCGGTGTGGTTGGCCGCCGGTTGACGATCGCGAGGCGTGAAGTACACCACGACAACACGACCGGGGGATTCGATCGGATCCACCTTGATCGCTTGAGCGATTCGCTTGCGAGCCACGGCAACGGACGAGGCAGATGCCTGCATTCGAACGGCAGGCGGCCCGTCGGCGAGACAAGTCCTGGTGCTTGGAGTGAACACCAACGAGATCGCCAGAACGGCAAGCATCGAGAATGATTTCATCGGCGGGCGATCTGTCTGCGTCAAAAGGAAACGTGCATGGCCGTGGGCATCTTGGATGCTCATGATCGGCCATGCGGTGCAGACTCATCAAGGGGAAGGGACCGGCGCGAAGGCCAGGCGTCTTCCAATCACTTGATCGCAGGTTATTCGTCCGTCGAAGCTTCGGAGTCTTCCGGACTCGCGTCTTCGGAAGCCGCTGGTTTCACATCAATCCGGTACGCTTTCGCGATCGCTTGGCGGCTGTAGTCGATCGACTCGCCCAGGATTCGTGCGGACTCCTGGCTGGCATGGAATCCCTTGCTGTTTTCGCTGGCAATGTAGTCCAGACGCCACATCGCTTTGCGTTGCAAGTCACGAATCGGTTTGAGTTGTTCTTCGGTTGCACCGGCTTCTTGGACTTCGATGATCGCGTCCAGCATTTCGGTCATCGCGTTGGCAGCGCGATCGATCAGGGCTCGCGTTCGATCTTGGATCACATCGACGCGAGCTTTGATTTCGGCCTCGGGAACCTTGTGGCAGGTTTGGCAGGCCTTGTTGATGTTCATCATCGGGCTGCGAACCCAGTGACTGCTGACCTTGGTCGCACCGACCTTTTCGAACGGCATGTGGCAATCGCTGCAACTGACGCCGGCTCGGGCGTGAATGCCTTGGCTCCAAAGTTCGAACTCAGGGTGTTGAGCTTTGTAGACTTTGGTGCCGGTGGTTTTGTGAACGTAGTCGTAGAACTCTCCGCCATCGGGGAACGTGGTGGCGTCCCATTCGGCCTCGAGGTTTTCCATCTTCAATCCGTTGCTCCAGGGGTAGGTCAACGTCATCTTGTTCGCACAGTAGTACTCGACGTGGCACTGGCCGCAGACAAACGATCGCATCTCTTGGCGAGTCGCCATCGTGTTCGGATCGTAGTCGCCTCTCTTGCCGCTATCACGCCAGGACTGGATGCTGGGCAGGTGTGGAACTTCAGCATCGCTCTTGGCGAGTTTGTCGATGCCCAAGATGAATCCGGGGCGAGTGACTCGAATCGACATCGTCTCGGGGTCGTGGCAATCCACGCATGAAACCGGATGGGCACCACCGACATGAGGATCGCCGCTGGCGGCGTCAAATCCATCGGGAGTCTTTTTGAGTTCTGCGTGGATCTCTTCGTACTTCTTGGTGCTAACCGATCGGAAGCCCGCCAAGACAGCTTCCTGTTGAAAGCCATCGGCCAGTGATTTCGCGTCGGCCGGTTTGCCTTGTTCTTCCAATCCGATGCGTCGGTACGTCGCGGCGATGGACGCGTGGCAGTGCAAGCAAGCACCGGATTGCTGAACGTCGGTCACTCGCTTGGTGACTTCTTGGTCGGCCAACATGTGAGCGTGACCACGTGCTTCGCGATAATCAATGCTGAAGGCATAGCCAGCAAACAATCGTTTCAGCCAAGGCGATTCTTCCAGCTTGCTGGGTGGCAAAGCGTGGTTGCCACCGAAGTCGGTGTAATCGTCGTTGACCGTTTTCAGGTAGTCCTCGTATTGCTGCGGGAAGTTCAGACCCCAGGGTTCTGGGGCGGTGCTGATTTCAGTGACGTCGACCACCTTGGTGAACGGAGCTCTGGCCTCTTGCTTGCGTTCAAAGATGTTGACCAGCAACGCGACAACGCCGAACGTTGTGAAAGCGGTCAGTGCGGTCAATAGAATCAGCCATCCGAAGCTGCGTGGTTGCTGATCGGACATGACAAACCTTTGCGAACGAAGATTGAAAGAAGAGGTCGAATAGGAAGAACGTCAAAGAACGAGGTCGACACCAAAAACGGTGTCAACGCGGATGCATCCAGTCCACTTTGCCGTGGCCCGCATGGCCAACGTCGGCATGGCAATGGACGCAGTTCTGCATGTCACCTTGCGAGGTCGCGGGCAACAACGCATGCACAAAATCACGATGGCAGTCCACGCAAGTGCTCTGAGTGACTCGGCGGTTGCGTGGTTTGATTTCGATCGGATCGGAATAGCCACCCAAGGTGAATGCCAAGGAGTGGAAGAATCCATTGTCGCCTTTGACGACCCACTTGCCGATTTTGTCGTGCGGCAGGTGGCAATCATTGCAAACGGCAACATGGTGGTGAGAACTCTGCTGCCAAGAATCAAAGTGCGATTGCATCACATGACAATTGACGCACGTCTCGGGTTTGTTGCTCAGGTAGCTGGCACCTTTGCCGTAACCGAAAGTGAACGTGCCGATACCGGCGAGCAGTCCCAGTACCAAACAAAAGGCAAACGTTGCTTTTGAATTCCGGGTTTTCGCGGAGTTCTTGATCGGCATCGGTTCCGATGGATCGCCGGTGGCAGATCGCATGATGATCCATTCCTTTCGCGAGACCCAAGCCAGGTCAGAGATGACTCGCTTGGTGGGTTGGAATGTAACAACTTGCACGTGCGTGTGCACCTTTTGGATGACCAAAATGTGCTTTGTTATCAGAACTTCATCGGTCTCTATGCGGAGCGATCGGACACTCGCGATGCAGGTGTGCTTATCTGCTCAGTTTCCATGTTGATGTGTGACTCTACGGCACGCTCTCGTAACCATCCGGTGCGCGGAGAAGCTTGTTATGCGTATGGACTCGTCGCGTGGTCTGCCCCTGCGGATCGACGAGCTCGCCGCCGGCCTCGCACCATCCCAGTATCCCCGGTCGATAGTTGCGAGCCGGGATTCCGTTGTGCAGACATCGTTGAGCGAAAAGTAAGCTTCGACCTCCAACGGTGCAGGACGCAATCACCGTTCGATTTTTGAGTTCGTCCCGCCGCGACCAAAATTCGTCCATCGAAATGGCACCGGGGATTTGAGAAACATCTCGCTCGGATTGTGAACGGACATCCACCAGGACGAATGACTCGTCATCCCGTTCTAGCAAGCCTCGCAGTTCCTCGGTCGAGATGTCTTCGACTCGGCTTCGCCTGACGAACGGGGCGATCCAATTGAGCCAACGAACAAATTGTTTGGACAGCCAAACCATGCGTGTTTCCTAACGAGGCGAAGTGCCAACCAAACGGTCGTGAGCGAGGGGATACATTGTTGGCGGATCGAGGACCTGGATGAACCTGAAAAAAGTCCAGATTTGGCGTTTGACTCTCCCGTTGGAGGAGGCCGTAGGATGGCGGACATGTTCAGCATAGGCGAATTTTCCAAGGTGACCGGGCTGACGATCAAGTCACTCCGGTTTTATCACGAGCAAGGTGTTTTGACGCCAAGTCGTGTCGAAGCTGGGAGCGGGTACCGTTACTACTCGGAATCACAGATCGACACCGCGCGGGTGATTGCGCAGCTTCGTGGGTTGGATTTCTCCGTGGCTGATGTTCGAGAGATATTGAGCAACCACAGTGACGACGCCGACATCGTCGAACGCTTGAAGTCCCAACGGGCTGTGATCAAAGAGCGGATGAAAAAGGATCGTGACATCGCCGGGTTGCTCGATCAAATCATTGTCCATGAAACCGAGGCAACCAAAATGATGAGCCAGACCAACTACGCCGTCGAGGAAAAGAACGTTGACCCTTGTTTGATCGCAAGCATTCGCATGAAAGGGGCCTACAGCGAATGCGGTAAAGGATTCGCGAAAATTGGCCGGCGCCTGGGGCGATTCATCAATGGCAAACCCATGTTGTTGCACCACGACACCGAATACAAAGAAGGGGACGCTGATTTCGAGGCGTGCATGCCGGTCAAAAGAGGCGAGTCGAACGACGAAATCACCGTCAAAGAATTGCCTGGCGGACGAGCCCTGTCGTTGATGCATTTAGGACCATATGAGGAGATCGGTCGGTCCTACGAAAAGATCATGAAGCACGCGAAAGCACAGTCATTGAACTATGACGTGCCGACGCGGGAGATTTACCACAAAGGACCCGGCATGATTTTCAAAGGCAACCCGAAGAAGTACCTCACCGAAATCGTTTTTCTGATTTCGGACGACGTTTCCTGAAGTTCGCTTGTCCATCAGCCAACCTGTTTCAACCATCATCTGAGGTCTCATCATGAGCGATGCCATTTCCATGTTCCTTTCCGCTCCGACCTACGCCGTCGCGGGGGCTTCTGCTCGCCAGCACAAGTATGGCAACAAGGTCTTTCGGGCCCTGATAGGATCTGGGCGAGACGCGTACCCTCTCAATCCGATCACCGAAGAAATCGAGGGGCATCAGGCGTACCCGCGGATTCAGGATTTGCCGACGGTCCCCGAGGCGGTTTCGATCATCACCCCGCCCGAGGTGACTCGCAAAGTGGTCGCGGACGCGATCGAAGCGGGCGTGAAGCACCTGTGGATGCAACCCGGTGCGGAGCATGAAGAAGCCAGCCAGGCAGCACGGGAGGCGGGGCTGACCGTGATCGACGACGGCAGTTGCATCTTGGTGCTGCTCGCTCGCGAATGAGATGCAGCGTCCGGTTGACGTTTGGGAGATGGGAACGGAACGTCGCTGGCTATTTCTCGACGGAGTAACCCGCGTTCTTCCAGGCACTCATGCTGCCGGGCACATTGTGAACTCGCTGGAAACCGTTTCGTTGCAACACGCTCGCAGCGATGCTCGCTCGATACCCACTGCCGCAATAAACCGCGACGGGCTCGTCTCGGTTCAGGTCCAACTCGCCGTTGACGCCATCTCTCATGTCAGCGACGTAGTGGTGTTTCGCTCCTGAAATTCGATTGGATTCGAACTCGGAAGGGGCACGAACGTCGAGGATCTGAAACTCACTCTGGTGTTCGTTCAGATCGTGAACGGTGAGTTGTGGCGTGGTCGACAACGGCAGTCCAGCATTGTCCCAGGCTTTCATACCACCGACGAGATAGCCTTCGAAGCGATGCAATCCAACGACCGCAAAATGCCACGCAACCCAGTCCAATCGGGTTTCGTCATCCACGATGAGCAAGATTGGCTGATCGTAGTCAAGCATGTCGCCGGCCCAGACGGATAGTTCAGGTCGGTCACCTAAGTTGATTGCACCCTCAATGTGGCCTCCGCCAAACGCGAGCATTTGACGTGTGTCGACGAGTTGTGCTTGGCCAGTCTGAATGGCTTCTTGGAATGGCTTCGGAGGCAGGCCCGGAACGACCGGGGCGTGACCAATCAGATCGGGGCCCTCGGCATTGATCTTCTTCAGAATCGGATAGTGTTGGGGCACCGGCGGAGCACCCTCGCTGACGAACTTTGCGAATTCGTCGAAGTCTTCGTGCTGCAAGAACGCATTGCTTTTGCGTTCCTGGCCAATGGTCGTCATCGGTCGTTCACCGATGCTGGCTCCACACGCCGAACCGGCACCATGACATGGGTAAACGATGACGTCATCGGCGAGTTTTAAGTAATAATCACGAAGCGTTGAGAACAGTTGCTTGGTGAGTTCTTCGGTTTCCTCTTCCCCCAGCAAATCCGGACGGCCAGCGGATCCGACGAAGAGCGAGTCGCCACTGAGCACACCCCAAGGTTCGTTTGGCGAATCGGAATCAGCCAGCTCGTACGACAAATGTTCAGGCGTGTGACCAGGCGTGTGTCGGGCGGTGATCTTTGTGGATCCGAATTCAAACGAATCGCCGTCCTTGATTCTTTGAACGTCGAATCCGTAGCTGGCATCGCCTTCGCCGCTCGCGAAAATCTTTGCGTTGCCGACTCTGGACTGCAGTTCGCGCGAACCGCTCATGAAGTCTGCGTGGATGTGAGTCTCGAAGATGTGCGTGATCGCGACGCCGTGTTGACGGCTGAGACGGACGTAGGTCTCGACGTTGGGTTGTGGGTCGATGACCGCCGCGGTTCCGGTGCTGTCATCGCCGATCAAGTAGGACAGTTGCGAGATTCCTTCCGTTTGAATGCTCTCAAAAATCATGGTCATCGGACTCACCTGGATGTCTGGAAAAAAGTGTCAGTGGAATCGGTCCAGCGAGGTTCGTCGTGGAACCTCGCTGGGTTCCGTTGCCGCGAATGGGCGACCGCGGTTCGAGTTCCCAATGGATCAATTCGCAGCAGCTTGGGTGCGGTTGTTGACGTATTGCTTCACGAATTGTTCCAGCTCGGGTTTGTCGCATTCGAAGCCCATCTCTTTGGCTTTCTCAAGTGCTTGTTCGCCCGAGATTCCTTGTTCCACCGCGGTGTGCATCATCATCATCGCTCCGGCCCGCTTGCCGCTTTTGCAGTGAGCGAAAACCGGTTTGGGAAGCGATTGGTATTGCTCCCGAAATTGGTCCACCTTCTTTTCGTCCATACCGTCCATTGAGACCGGGACGTGGAGATACTTCAGGCCGGTTCCCTGCACGACCTCGCCTTCTTCTTCTGGAGACAAGGGCTGTTCGTCCTCTCCCGCGGTTCGAAAGTTGATCACAGAACGAAAGCCGTCGTCTGGCAACGATTTCAGTTCTTCCTGGCTAGGTTGTGGGCCGACGGTCAATTGATCGTTGAATTTCATTCGATTTGACATAAGGAACTTCGTGTCCGATGGGGATGTATTGGTTGGAAAGTGTCGTCTGTCGAAGATCAAACGATGAGCAACTGATGTTCCAGATGCTCGTGTCCACCAGCACGGCGGTGCCGAATTCGGTTGCCTCTGATTGTTTTTGTGAGCTGATGCCGTGTTCACGCCGGGACATCCTCAGGTGGAAACGCAATGTGTGCAGAAGCCGGACATCGGTGTGACGGATCGCACACTTCCAGGCGTTTGAGTGCCGGAAAACCGGCTTGGACGGTTTGGCACCAAGATTGCAATTTTGTGAAGAGGACCACCGCTGCGAGCGATCAGGCGTTGCTATCTAGGTTCGGGATCGCATTTCAAAACCAGGAGTCAGAGTCATGCACAACGTTCTGTTGGCCATTGATGGGTCGAAAGCTTCAGAAGAAGCCGCCAAGTTTTTTGCTCGTATTCCCCACTTTGATCCTGTCGAATTGACCCTGGTGTCGGTTGTTCACCGACGCTTTGTGCATGCCAGCTACGCGACCAATGAGCTGGTCGAAAAAGCGTTTGAGCAGGATCGCGTGGATGCTCTGCGAAGTTTGGATCGCATCGCCGAGTTGTTCGATGGTGCGAACGTTCGCGTGCGATCGGAACTGATCGAGGGCGTCGTTGGTGAATCCATCGTGCAAAAGGCGAAAGACATTCGGGCTGATCTGGTGGTGGTGGGAGCGACCGGGCACTCTCAAGTCAGCCGCATGTTGCTGGGAAGTATTAGCGACTTCGTGGCAACTCATTCGCCTTGCAGTGTTTTGGTCGTGCGTCCCCAATCCATTCCCAAAGCCTCTGCTCCACTAAAAGTTTGCTTGGGTTACGAGGGCACCGGCCCGTGCCAAGCCGCCTTGGAAGAGTTGAAAGAGAGTCCTTGGCGTGGGGAAACCGAACTGCATGTTGTGACGGTTGCCGCTTGCTTGAACGAGATGTACGCCGATTCTGACTGTGTTCAGCACTACAAGGATCAACTTGTTCAGGCAAAAGAACAGCTCGAAGAAGTGTCGGATTCCGTAACAACCCACTTCATCGAGGACGTTCACTACGGCGAAGGCATCACACGTTTTGTGGAAACCCACGACATCAACTTGGTTGTCTTGGGCGAAACGCCTCGATCGCAGTTCAGTCGTTTCCTCTTGGGAAGCACTTCCCAGTATGTGCTGAGACACGTTCCTTGCAGTGTGTGGATCACTCGCAACCGAATGATCGAAGGCTTGAAGGGAAAACAGTCCAAGTCGAATGCACGCTCGGCGATGAGCTGAAGGCGATTGCTTGAATGAGCAACGAAGCGACGATTGATGTCAATCGATCGTTGTCTTGGCAATCAGGACGTAGCGTGGAAACGCTACGTCGTATTGGCCGATTGGCGTTAGCGGGCTATGGATTGAGTCCTACGCTTTCAATGTAGGCAAACCCGATGAATACCAACTTGCCTCAAAGATCGGGCGTTTGAAACTGCTGCGAAGCTCGTCTGCCGAAGCACCAGGGTTCAATATCCGAAGGCTCTGTGTTAGCCGAAGGTGCTGGGCCAGCGAACATCAGGTGCTGGCCAAAGACTGCTCGGCGATCTGTCCATGTGCTTTGGCACGGTCGTCTCGATCGCGAATGATCAGGACGCTGCAATCCGCATGGCGGAGGACGTAGCGTGAGGTGCTGCCCAGGAACACGCGGGTGAGCAAACCACTGTCGCTGTCGCCGGTTACGGCCAAGTCACATCCGTGCCGACGCCCGTATTCAACCAAGGCTTCGCCCACGTGGTCGGATTCGACGAAGTGAGTTTCTGTGTTCAGGCCAAGCTGCTGAAGCTTCGTTTCGAAGTCGAGGATCTGGGCCTGAGCCTGTTCGTGTTGTGCCTGCCATGCATCGGAGGCTTGCTGACGCAGGTCTTGTCGATAGAACGAGAATCGGTCAAGGACGCGCACCAAATGAACTTCCACGTTGGGACGCAACTTCAATTCACGTAGCCATGTCAGCATCCGTTCGTCTTCGGGGCGTCCGGACAAGGCCAGCATGATCTTTTGCAGGCCCGGTTCCACATCGGCTTCGCTGGTAGGACGCACAACAAGGGTGCTGGTGTCAGCGTGTGTGGCCACGTAGTCGGATACGCTTCCTAGTAGCACGCGTTCGATCGCCGAGTGGCCAATCGCACCCAACACGATCAGGTCCGCGCCGGATTCCTCGGCCACGTCCAACAATGCGGATGTCGGTGGTCCAATGGGCACATGGGTGTGAACCGAGTGAACATGGTCCTGAGACGTCAAATCGCTCGCTACTGCCTCAATCGCTTCGCGACTTCGGTCGGTTTCGATTTCGAGGAAACTACCGAAATCCATCGGCATGCTCATCCCGCCCGTGTCGACCAACATGGGCGGTGCAACCACCGAAACCAAATCGAAGTCAACGGGCTTTCGAAGCGGTAAGTGCGACGCAAACTCAACCGCTTGTTGCGAGTAAGGAGACGAATCAACAGCCAGTAGAACTCGCATCGTTCAATTCCCAAGGTGAGGTTCTGAAAATGATTTTCTCGGAGGGGCTGAGTTTCCAACCCTCATGGAAATGGATTCAGTTGCAAGGTTCAGACCAACGGGCATTTTGCTTGGAATGGTGAGCGAAGTGTGACGGGATGGCACAGGTTGGCTTCGCGGTGCCACGGGCAGCACGGACCCAGGTGCAACGACTAGCGAACGATTAAAACCGATTGACTCGCATGCCGGACGACAAAGCGACTGACGCTTCCTAGCATGACTCGTTCCATCAACGAGTCATCTTGGTCACCGACGACAATCAAATCACAGGCATGCTCGTTCGCATATTCGAGGACCGCCCGTCCGACATGCGGGGACTCCAACAAGTTCGGCTTCACCTTCATTCCGAGAGCTTCCAAGCGTGGCCGGGTGGACTCCATCAGCTTCCAAGCCGCGGAACGGACTTCTTCCATGTAGGCGGCGACTTTCTTGAGCAAATGCAGTTCGTACTCGGGGTGTGTTTCCATCACGTGAACCAAGTGAACTTCGCAATTCGGAACCAGTCGCAACGCTGCGACCCAGTCCGGCAAGGCGGTGTCCGATTCGGCATTGCTGATGGCGATCACAACACGTGAGAACAATCCGTTGGACGGTTCGCCATCTGTGGTGGCAGGTCGATGCACCAAGCAGGTGCGCGAGGATCGATTGGCGACGTAGTCCGAGGTGCTGCCCAAAAGGATTCGCGAAAAGGCCGAATGACCGACCGAACCGATCACGATCCAGTCCGCGTCAAAACGTTCGGACATTTCTATCAAACCGCGGCCGGGATGACCTTGAGAAACGGAGCACTCACATGAGCTGAACTTTTCACCGAACTCCTGCTGCAGTTGCTTCAATTGGTTGTTTTCAATCTCGAGTCGAGATTCGAACACTTCCTGCGGAATCCAAGGCATGGATGTGTCATCGACCGTGTACAGCGGCGGTTCTTGAACAACCGTTGCCAAAGAGACTTCGCAGGCTGCCGCCAGCGTGGATTCGGACAATGCCTGCAACGCATTGTGTGCAGGCGCAGATGAGTCAATCCCGATGAGTGTCCGTAGTTTGGGGCCATTGCTTTCGTTCATAACGTTTCTTCCGCTGGAATTCCTTGTTCGAACCGTTCAAGCAATCGATACAGTTTGCGTCGATGAATGCCCAAGTGGCGAGCCGTTTTGGCCTTGTTTCCGCCGAGTTGTTCCAGCACTTTCAACACGTGTGTTTTAATCAAATCGTCCACTTTCAAGCTGCTGTCTCCCAGCATCAGAAGCGGCGTCGATTCGGAAGAGCATTCTTCGTCAGCGGGATCCGCGCAGGTGGCTTCTTGGCCGAGCTGCGATGAATCCACGCCCGTCGACGAAGCTGACATCGAGCCGTGGTTCGATGGCAGATTGGACAATTCACGGGGCAAGTCATCCATGGTGATCACTTGATGATCCGCCAGGATCGTGGCCCGCTCGACAACATTGATAAGCTGGCGAACATTGCCGGGCCAATGATACTGAACCATCGTATCGAGAGCTTCTTTGTCGAAGGACCAACCTCGTGGAAGAAAATGGTGGAGCAGCAATTCAATGTCGCCTTCACGTTGCCGGAGTGGCGGCAGATTCAGCGTGAGAACATTGATGCGGTAAAGCAGGTCCTCTCGAAATCTGCCCGCTTTGACTTCCTCCAGTAGGTCACGATTGGTGGCCGCGATCAGTCGCACTTTCACCTTGCGTTCTCGATGGCAACCGATCCGGCGAAGCGATCCATCTTCTAGGACGCGAAGTAATTTGGGTTGCAACGCGGGAGGCAATTCGCCGACTTCGTCGATAAAGAGCGTTCCTCCATCGGCGACTTCGAACAGTCCTGGTTGATCGGCGGTGGCGCCTGTGAACGATCCCTTTTGGTGCCCAAAGAGTTCGCTCTCAACCAGCTGAGCCGGCAAGGCCGCGCAGTTGATGGTCACGAATGGTCGATCGGCCAAATCACTTTGTTGCTGAACCGATCGTGCGACGACTTCCTTGCCCGTCCCGCTTTCGCCTTCGATCAGCACCGGTTTTCGAGTTGGAGCAACTTTGTTGATCATCCGTGAGAGTTCTTTCATCGCGAGGGAGTCGCCGATGAGTTTGGGTGTCGGGCGGTTTCGATGCACGATCGCTTTGAGCTGTTGGTTTTCTTTCTTCAGATGCCCGCGCTGCTGAGCTAGTTGGACGCGGTGTTCGAGATCGGCGAGTGAACATGGCTTGGTCAGAAAGTCACAAGCACCCATCTGCATCGCTTGCACGCAAGCCTCGATGGTACCTTTGCCAGTTAGAAACACGACCTCAACGTCATGTGATTCTTCGTGGACGCGTTGCATCAACTCCAATCCACTCATGCCGGGCATGTCGATGTCGAACACGGCCACGTCAAATGACTCTCGGTTGAGGAACGACATGGCTTCGGCACCACTGGCTGCCAACCGGACCGTGTGTCCCATCCGCTCCATGAACTTGCCACAACTGCGACGGTAGTCATCTTCGTCATCAACGAGAAGAATTTTGATGGCAGTTTGACTCATGGTGATACCGTTCAAGAAGAAAGCGTTTCAACAAGCTGTGTTCGCCCAGGTCGAACTGCGATCCTCGTTCCAGCACGTGAAAAGCCAACTGCAGGCGTTTTGGACCTGCTTTTCGTGCGTCTTGGATCACTTGGTGTGCATTATGGCACAGCTAGCCTGGGGCGTGAAACGAACCTGCAAAACGAACAGTGAACAAACCATTCGTCACATCGGCATCCAAACGGATTGATGCGTGTTTGGACGCGGGTTTGATTGAGCGGTGGTGTCACAAACGGCAGCATGGCACGACGTTCGCGAAGCGAGCGGGTGATTCAAGCTTTGCTTTCAAAATCACAAAAGGACTTGTGATGTTGCTACCGTTCAGTTGTCGTCTGGCCCCATGACTTATCTCAATCACATTCTCGTCATTGAAGACGATCTTGATGCTGCCGAATCATTGTCGGACATGCTGTCCATCGATGGGTTTCAGATCACGACCACCGCGAGTGTTCAGAACGCGATGGAGCTTTTGGAAGACCAGCGGTTTGGTGTGATTTTGACGGATCGACATTTGCCCGATGGTTTGATCGAGCATCGGCTGCAGGAAATCTTGGAAGTCAGTTCCAGGACACCCGTTATCGTCGTGACGGGGTACAGCGATCTGCAGGCTGTTATCCTTGCGTTTCGCCAAGGGATCTCGGACTACGTGATCAAGCCGATCATCCCGGAAGATTTGATCCAGACCGTTCGTCGGATTCTTGACCGACGTGTTTTGGAGCAGCATCTCAAGGTCGAGCATGCTTTTGCCGAACGCATCCAGTCAACGGCCGAAGCGATCATCTTGGTGATTGATTTCGATGGCCGAGTGATCCACTTCAATCGGTTCTTCACGGAGCTGACGGGCTGGGCTCAGGACGACCTGATCGGAGAGAATTGGTTCGAGCGATGTATCTATCCAGAAGACAGGGATCGGTTGATCAATGTTTGCGACACGATGTCTCGAACCGATCGCTATCGTGGGTGCACGAATCGGATTCGTTGTAAGAACGGCGAGGCTCGCGAAATTCGATGGTCAAATTCCAAGTGGAGTGACGCCGATGGCGGTCAGCAGTTCATTCTCGCCATTGGAATCGATGTTTCCGACTTGGAAGAAGCGACTCAGCGTGCCGTTCGTGCGGAGCGTTTGGCTGCGATCGGAGAAACCGTCGCGGCCTTGGCTCATGAGAGCCGGAATGCGATTCAGCGAATCAAGGCAGCAGCGGAAGTCCTCGCCATCAACATTCGTGGCAATGTGGATTCGGAAGAAGAATTGTCCGTCGTCCAGCGAGCTGCATCCGATTTGTCGACATTGCTAGAGAGCGTCCGAGCCTTTGCGGCGCCGATTCACGCGAAGATGGAGTGTGCGGACCTTCGTGAGATATGGCGACGGTCTTGGGATGATCTGAAGTGCAAACGTTCGGGCCGCGATGTTCTGCTGGTTGAGAATGTGACCAGCTGTTTGCGAGAAGTGAAAGTTGACGTTTGCCGGATGGAGCAACTTTTTCGCAACCTGTTCTTAAATGCGCTCGAGGCCAGTGACGGTCCCGTTCGCATTGAGATCGATTGCGAATGCAACGAAGAGATGGTGTGTTTGAAAGTGATCGATGACGGACCGGGGCTCAGTGCGGAGCAATCCGCTCATCTGTTCGAGCCCTTCTACACGACCAAGCCAACCGGAACCGGTTTGGGGATGCCCATTTGCCAACGCATTGCGGAAGCTCATGGCGGCACGATCGCCGCCGGGAATCATTCGAATGGAACGGAGGTGGCGATTTGCGTTCCACGAGTGAAGGCAGCATTTTTGGTGAGCTGATTCAAAGTTTCAAACAGATACGCAGGTGTCATCGGGCATGTGAGCCATTCGGCGTTGGACACGGTTCCCTCGCTTAACCGAGGCCAACGCCCAAACGGCTCACGGGATTCAATCCAATCATTCCTGCTCGTCCTGTCGATCGCAGGCATTCCACGACGCCGAGCGATCAGGCCTTGCGCACAAACTCGGACTTCAATCCCATCGCTCCGATTCCATCGATCTTGCAGTCGATGTCGTGGTCGATGTCGTGGTCGATGTCGTGGTCGATGTCGTGGTCGCCATCGACCAAGCGGATGTTCTTGACTTTGGTGCCCACTTTGACCGTCTGGCCGGCACCTTTGACTTTCAAGTCCTTGATGACAACCACCGTGTCGCCATTTTCGAGTGCGTTCCCGTTGGCGTCGCGAATGACGTCTGCTTCCGCCGCGGCCTCGGCCTCAGCTGGCGACCATTCATGCCCGCAGCTGGGACAAACCAATAGGATGCCATCTTCATAGGTGAATTCGCCGGCACACTCGGGGCAATTTGGCAGGTCACTCATTCGAAAAAGTTCGTTTGATGGGATCGGATAGGATGAAACGTCATTGTCGCAGGTTGAGCGGATGCGCGTAGTGGACGTTGCCTTTTGAATGCATTCTATCGTCTGCCCTCTCCATTTCTTATGAGGGAGCACCAATAGCCCGATGGAACTTCCCGGGACCCAGTGGTGTCAGAAGAAAACGACTCTGCATGAGGATGTCGTTAGAAAGTCCGTTTTATGATTGGCCTCGCAATTCATGAATGTTTCGTGTCCCGGTTGTCAGCGCGCCCTCAAAGTCTCGGATCAGGCAGCAGGAAAGCGTCTGAGGTGCCCTCATTGCCAAACGCAGTTTCGCTTGCCTTCCCCGAAGCCTGTTGTTGCGAGCCAACCTGTAGCGGCAAAAGCGGCCGTTCGTCCGGCGGTATCCACCCGAAAGCCCACGCGGCCCGTCGGTGCATCCTCGTCGCGGGCGGTGACTCGAACGCTACCTCAGCAACCCGCCACGGTGCGTTCCTTCGCGGGTACGAATGGCGCGGGAGGTTCCGGGGGCGCTCGCCTAATCAATCGACACGGGAAGAAGAGCCAAAACGGCGTGTTGGCCTGGGTGAAGACGCATAAGTTTCATGTCGTGGTCGCTTCATTCGCCATTTTGAATCTTTGCCTCAGTTTGCTTGCACCGTGGCCGATGTTCATCGTCGGGATCTTTGAGGTCGTATTGGGAGCAATCGCGATTGGGCTGTTGTTCCTGCCTCGGTTGCATGTTCTGAAACGGGTTTTTGGCGAATTGGGCAGTACCTTCGTCAGTGCAGCCGCCGGTTTGGGAACGACAGGAGTGCTCTGCATTGCCGGGGCCGTGCTGCTTAAAGTAGGCATGCGACTCAATCGCAGCGGTGCGGCCGCAAATTTGGACTTCAGTGGATTGCAGGGTGGTGGCACCGCGGTGCTCATGCAGGTCGCATTCATTTTCCTGGTTGGGATTGTCATGATCTCACTGTGGTACTGGATTGGAATCGCGCGAGCCTTGGCTGCGACCTACGTCGCTCAAGCCGCTTTCATGGCAGTGATTGTTTTTGCCACTGTTCTATCGGCACCTCCCATTCCCAATGCCAGCTGGCACGATCAGGACATCTCCAATGAGTTCCCCAGTCCTGGTGGACCGCGCGGGCATGCTCATCCGCTTCCTTACGGTCACCCGGGTAATTTATCTACACCCGATGTGTTCCGCTCGGTCAATCCCTTCGGAGTGCCGGCGGAGGAAGCGGTTCGAGTTTTGATCGAATTCTCAGAAGGCCGGGACGCGGAATCCATGCGGTTCAAAATCGTTTCCGCATTGAAGGGTCGGCAATGGAGGGTACGTGCATTCGATGGCGAGCTCGTCGTTTGGATTCGGACGACTCAGCCTTTCGAAGAGGTGCAAGATGCAATGGAAAGCATCGAACAGATTGAAATATTGGATTCATCTGAATCCGACCGATCGTTCCGCGTTCGGAAAGCATCTTGAGGAAATTGTGTGTCCGACTTCTCAGACATTGAAGGCATTCCGCAGGCGAATTGTATAGAGCGACCGCTGAACGCGAGCTGATCTACATCGCGGTGGAGAGTTGCATGTGCGCCATGTTGATGGTGCACCCCACGAGCCCGCAATCCAATTCGAGCGAGACGCAGTCGCGTTTCTAACGTTGATCGTCGGAATTGGTATCATCGCGGAGAACGCGAAGATCCACGAGGTGAGGATCGTTCACTTGGTGTGACGAGCCAATAGTTCGTCCATCAGGCATTTGAAGTCAGGCGACAAGAGTTGGATGACGACAAAAGACATCGCCGTGGCCGGCGGAGTGTGATCGAAGAATTCTTCAATGGAGCCCGACGCCGGCGGAAGCTCCAATGTCGATCACAAGCACTGGATGGTTGCTGGAGTCGCTCATGTTGTGTCTCAGGTAGAGGTGTTCGTTTCAGAATTCGGCCGACGGAATGCCAGTGCATTCACGCGTTGTTGGCAATTCCTGTTGGTCTTGGACTACTTCTTTGGTAGCTTCACCACGTTGACCCAGAATTCCTGGACGCTTTGAATCACCTCAAAGAATTGGACAATGTCGACTGGTTTGACGATGTAATTGTTGGCAGCCAGCCCGTATGATTCGTGGATGTCACGTTCTTGACTGGACGTAGTTAAAACGACCACCGGAATCGCCTTGATCAGATCGTCGGATCGGATTTCTTTGAGAACCGTTCGACCGTCCATTCGAGGCATGTTGAGATCGAGAAGGATCAAGTCGGGGCGAACTGCATCTTTGTACTCGCCCTCCTTGCGAAGGAATCGTAGCACCTCTTCACCGTCCCAAACATGATAGATGTTGTTTCGGATCTTACCTTGTTGCAATGCATCAATGGTTAGTTCTGCATCGGTTTCGCTATCTTCGGCCAGCAGGATGTCGATGGGTTTCTCTTGGTTTGGCATGTTGAGCTTCCTGAGCGGATGATTCGGTTTTGGTAGCGATAGGGAGGGAGACGCGGAAGGTTGCGCCCTCGCCTTGTTCTGAAACAAGCGAGATGGTTCCGTGGTGACGCTCCACGATTCGTTTGCACAGGGCTAGGCCAATGCCAGTGCCCGGGATTTGTTCTCGACGATGCAAGCGTTTGAATAATTCGAAGACTTGAGCATGGTGGTTTTTTGAAATTCCGATTCCTTGATCCGCGACGGTGATGTTGAGTCGAGAACCATCGGATTGGGAGTCAATGTTGATCTTGGCTGTTTGCCCTGCTCTGCGAAACTTGATGGCATTGCTGATTAGATTTTGAAACAGTTCGACCAGGGAACCCTCGTGACCGTGGACAGTACCCAACTCTCCGATCTGGATCTCGGGTTCGGTTTCTTGAATCGTTTGCGAAAGATTCTGAAGTGCGGTTTGCACGCAGTCGTTGAGATCAATCTCTGCGAATTCCAGCTCCGATTGACCGACTCGCGAAAGCGTCAGAATGTCGTCGATCAAAGCCTTCATTCGGCCGGCACCTTCTATGATGTGCTTCAGGTAGCTTTGTCCTTTTTCGTCGAGCGAGTTGGTGTGCCGTTGTTGGAGAAGTTGACTGAATCCTGTGATCGCTCGCAGGGGTTCTTGAAGGTCGTGCGAAGCCGCGAAAGCGAAGCGTTGGAGTTCCTGATTGCTTTCTTGGAGCTCGTGTTCATATTTCTTGCTGTCTTCAATGTTGAAGATGGTTCCTGCTGTTCGGATCGGGGTTCCGTCGCGATCAAACAGCGTGTGGGCATGCGTTCGAAACCATCTATAGCGATGTTTGTTGTCGAGCATGCGAAATTCCACGCTAAAAGGTTTGCGCGTTTGCTGCTGGTTCGCCAGCCTTTCTTCGAAAACCGCCATGTCATCGGCGTGAATTCGATCACGGCTGGCTTTTATGTTTTCGGGGAACGAATCCGTGTCATTCCCCGCGAACCCCAGCATTTCTCTGAATTTCGGTGCGTACTGGACCTCATCGGTTTGGCGATTCCAGTTCCAAATTCCGCCGCTTTGACCGAGCAGTTCGATGTAAACAACTTGGTTTTGTAGGTTCTTAATGTGTTGGCGGACGTTCAAGGTCGCCAGCGTGATCGCAGTGCCCAGACCGAGGACGACGTTGAGTATCATCAGCATCCGAGTGAGTCGTTCTAGGCGGCCAGCTTCAGCTCGATAGGCTCCATTGAGCGAATCGACAGCTGTTTGCAGTTCGTGCAAAGTGGGCGCATCATCAAAGCGAACTGCATCGTCGATTTCACGCGCGGACGCGTTATTGCTGGCCATCTCATGAACAATTTGCAGTTGATCGGAATACTCCGCGACCATGCGCCGAGTTTCCGGTAGTGGCCTGCCTTGGATGGGGCCTTGGTCAATCTGCTCCAATTCGAGAATCAGCCCAAACGCAGTTTCAGCGTTCTGGATCGCGTCTTCGTAGTACTGGGACTCGGTCGGACGAAGGACATAGTTTTTGAAGTTGTGAATGAGCCCGCCGTATCCAATTTCACGTTCCAGCCGTTCGGTCGTGTCAATCGCTCGTGCTGCATTCTCGTTGACGTGCTGGCGTTGTTGATCGGCCGAAATCATGAACCAGCTGATGACGGTTACGGCAGCAATGCATAAGCCAATGCATAGAACGAGCGTGGAAGTACGCATTGAGATTTCTTTTGCGTGTTGTTTGTGCCGAACAGTGGCATTTTGCTGCTAATTGCGGAAAAACGCAAGGGATTGTTGCAGACGCGACAGCGGACATCGTTCGTGTACTTGGTTGCTTTCATGCCGGGGCGTGATTCACCTGCACGCGATTCCTGATACAGACGCGCAAATTTCGCGCAATGCGAAAGCTGGCAACGTCCAGCGTGCCGGCTTGTTTCGGCCGTTCCGATATCCACCTGGGCTTGGGGGCAAAGAAATTCCAACGAGAATGTCGCCAAATGGGCTGTTGATGGTTGGCTTTGCATCAGGAGTCTATGCGGATTACGTATGTTTGGCGACCCTTGCAGTTGCGGTTGGCTGCAGCTTGGGGCCAGGTGCAGGGAGTTGGTCATCTCGTTTGGGAAAATCGCAGTGGGGCTGGTCAGCGACCGACGTTCCATCGCACCAATGCGTTCAACATGGTCTTGTTGAAAGAAGTCAGGCGAGTGCGGTTGTATTGATCGCCAAGCTTGCGGATCGCCTCGGCTTGTGTCGGATAGGGATGGATCGCGTTGGCGATCGCACCCAGCCCCACGTTGTTGTTCATTGCAACGGTGATTTCCGAGATCATGTCGCCGGCGTTTCTGGCGACGATCGTTGCGCCAATGATTTTGTCAGTGCCCTTTTTCGTGTGAATCCTGACGAATCCCTCTTCTTCGCCCTCGAGGATCGCCCGATCAACTTCGTCGAAGTGTTGGATATACGTGTCGATATCGATGCCCGCGTCCTTGGCGTCTTGTTCGTACATGCCGACATGAGCAATCTCGGGGCGGGTATAGGTTGCCCAAGGGATGATCAAGTCGCTTGCCTTCTTCTTACCGAACAGTCCGATCGCGAAAAGCGAGTTTTGGATCACGATGCGTGCCAAGAAGTCCGCCACGTGAGTGAATTGATACTTGGATGCAACGTCGCCCGCTGCGAAAATGTTGGGGTTGGTGGTTTGAAGGTTGTCGTTGACCTCCACACCGTTCTTGTCGAATTTCACGCCGACGGCTTCGAGGTTGAGCTTCTCCACGTTCGGTGCCCTTCCCACGGCGACGAGCAATTGATCGACCGGTTGGTCGTAGTGCTGGCCATGTGAGTCGACCGTCAAACGGATGCCATCATCGTTTTTGATTTCGAGATCGTGCCCACAACAAAGCAACTGAACGCCATCCGCCAACATCGCTTTTTGAACGATGTCAGCGGCTTCGCGATCTTCTTTGGGGAGAATTCCATGCTGGGACTCAATCAGGAAGACTTCCGATCCTAGCTGGGCAAACGTTTGAGCCATTTCGCAGCCGATCGGGCCGGCACCAATGATGCCTATTCGCTTTGGAAGTTTTGTCAGAGAGAAAACGGTTTCGTTGGTCAGGTAGTCGACTTGATCCAAGCCTTTGATCGGTGGAGCCGCCGCTCGGGCTCCGGTTGCGATCACCGCTCGTTTGAACGCAAGTTCGGTCCCTTGAACATCGATTGTTTGCGAGCCCGTGAAGCTGGCTTGCCCAAAGTAGACGTCGACGCCCAAGTCCTGGAAGCGTTTGGCGGAGTCGTTTTTGCTGATCTTTGCGCGGAGTTCCCGCATGCGGCTCATGACCCCGCCGAAATCGATCTCGGTTCCGCTCGGTACGTGGACAGAAAAGTCCGACGCGTTCTTGATGGTTGCGGCCACTCGAGCCGCACTGATGACTCCTTTGGACGGTACGCATCCAACGTTTAGGCAATCACCACCCATCAAGTCTCGTTCAATGAGGGCGACTCGGGCTCCCAGCCCAGCGGCTCCCGCCGCGGTGACCAATCCCGCTGTGCCGGCACCAATGACAACCAAGTGATACGGTTGTTTCGGACTTGGATTGGTCCAATCGGTCGGGTGAACGTTCGCTTCAAGTTGTCGATTGTGTTCGTCGTGGGGAAGCAGAGCGTTCATGAGGTGGCCAGAAAGTAGAAAGCGTCGAAGAGAGTGATTGCCGTTCGATCCAATCGAACTATCTCGGGTGCCGATTCGGCAGCGAGTGATCGATGTTGGGGCCGCTCGGATTAGACGAATCTGTTTCGCTCGCGTCGACCGTCGGTTGCACAAGCCAACTGGTGACCGTTCTTTCAATGCGATCGGAGTTCATCGAGGCATAACTGGCAACCAAGGCAAATGTCACGGCAGTCGCGGCCAGAAGCACCGTGCGACGCGTGTTGGGAGTCGCCCCTGAACCGGATTGATTCGATACGTCAGCGTCCTCGCTTTCATCTTGGTCGACTTGTTCATCCAACTTTTGGCTGGCCAGTCGCGTGACATAGACCGTGACCGCGATCGTTGCCAGCAATCCCACCGCCAGCATCGCCCATTCCGCGGTGGTGCGTTCGCGATCCGCGCCGACTGCCGCTCCGGTGATATGCCCCAGATAAACGTAGAGGAACGTTCCGGGCAACATTGCCAGCCAACTGGTGAGAACGTACGGCCAGAAGCGAATCGGAGTCAGACCGTACAGGTAGTTCTGCAAGTTGAATGGCAAGGCCGGCGACAACCGAAGCAACCCAACGATCTTCCATCCGCCTTCTTCGATGGCTCGATCGATCGCGGCGAAGCGGCGATTGTCTTTGGCAAGTTCGGCGACTTTGTCTCGAGCGACATAACGCGATATCAAGAACGCCAATGCGGCACCGACGGTCGAGCCAATCGAAACCACTATGGTGCCAACGACCAATCCAAAGATCGCTCCAGCGGCAAGAGTCAAAATGGTGCCCGGCACGAACAGAACTGTCGCGACGATGTACAGCAACACCAGAACCAGCGGCCCCCACCATCCCAGGCTGCCAATCCACTCATTCATCGCCGATGTGACGAGGTCAAATGGAAGCGTGCGGATGATGACTAGCAGGCCGACCAGGATGGCCGCGATGGATCCCCAGCGGACGTACTGATTGATTTTCGCAACGGAGGTCTCGGCTGGCATGAAGTGATCTCATTGGCTGACGTTGCGAAGGGCTCCCACACTGGAAACGGTCAAGACGATGGGCGGCACCATGAACGTCAGTCCGATTTTAGCAGCGTGACCAGTTTGGAGGTTTCTGTTGCAGATCACGTCGCGTTGGTTGATTGGATTCATAATCGCGTCAACAATCACGCGGCAGATCAGTCCGCGAATGGTGATTCATTGCCTAGTTGCCAACGGATCCGATTTCACCAGTCAAAGGGTAAGTCGGAACGTGAAGGCAGGATCGAAGCTTCGAAGTTTGTTTGTCCGCCGATGGGCCACGACGAAGTTTTGTTGGAATAGTGAAGCGGCCACCTCATCCGCCAATCGCGGCGAATCCGAAGTATTCAACCGCGAGCACTGCAGGTGTCAGCCTTTTAATAACGAGCCCATTCGATGATCACGATCTCGGCGGAACAACCTTGTCATCACGCTTCGGTCCGGCAGCTCACCGCTTCGGCCTTTGAAGCGTCGGAATTTGGTCATCATGGCGAAGCGGAAATGATCGAAGCCTTGCGTGGCAATTCCGAGCGAGTCATTTCTTTTGTTGCTCTTTGTGACCATCGCGTGATCGGGCACGCAATCGCGTCTCCCGTCGTCATTCGTTCTGGCGAAAGTGAAACGAGTGGTTTGGCGATTGGTCCGATGGCGGTGATGCCGTCGTTTCAGCGGCAAGGCGTTGGTTCGCAACTCGTTCTCGCGATCATTGAGCGAGCGGAAGCGTCTGGAGAGTCTTTTCTGGCGGTGGCTGGGCACCCGGAGTTTTACACTCGGTTTGGCTTTCGACCGAGTTTAGATTTTGGCGTTCAACACTGTTTTGAAGGGATGCCTGACGACGTGTTCTTCTTGCAGAGTCTACAGAAAACGTTTCCAGATCACTTCGCGAATGGTCGGCTCGTTTACTCCAGCGTGTTTGGTCGGCAAGACCGATTCGCCTGATCGCAAACAGGCAATTGTCTTGGGCGTAACGGCGAACCATTGCCTAGCATTCGTGTCCCATTGATAGACGTCTCATGGTTTGGCCGCTGTGGACCAAGTATGAATGATACGAACCTCGTTCTATGGAGAGGGACCCACGATGACGATGGTGGTGACAGAGCCGTGCATCGGCTGCAAAGACAAAGCTTGCTTGACCGTGTGCCCGGCGGAGTGCTTTCACGAAGATGAGCGGATGGTTTACATCAATCCCGACGACTGCGTTGATTGCGAAGCATGCATTCCCGAATGCCCCACCGAAGCCATCTTTGGCGAGGACGACGTACCGGAGCAATGGAAGGACTTCATTGCCTTGAACGCAATCAAGGTGAATGAGTGCCCGCCGGCCGATGGGTAATTCGCGTTAGTGGATCAGTATGGCGGCGTGAGTCGGCGAAAGCCGTGGAAGAAAACGATGGCAAGGAACGCGAGATTGCGAAGGACGACTCCGATTGGATTGATCCGAGGCGCCTTGTTAGATGTTTTTGCGAGTGCCTGCGGCAGCAAAGTGTCAGCGAGTTCTTGAGCGAGTTGTTCGATCCACGTGACGCTACGCGGCCAGTCTTGGATACCGTCTAGCCATTCCTGTGGAATGCCATCGCGTCCCACTCCGGCACCGACGATTCCGCCAACAATCGCGGCGGTGGTGTCAGCATCGCCGCCGCAGTTGATGATCGAGGTGACCGATTGTCGGTAGTCGTTTGGGCTGGAGAGCCAAGCGTGAATGGCGACCGGAACCGTGTGAAGGGTGTAGCCGGTCACGCCTCGCGAAAGTCCCTGTGAATCGGCAAATTCTTGCGTTGACTCTCCTGACCCAACGCTGGCGATCGCGGCTCGTATTCGATTCAGTAACTCTGATTGCTCGTCGTTGATCGCCCTAGCGACGTCGTTGAACCAGAGATTGGCATCGATCGTGGAAGAGGTTCGAGCATGCCGGGCGGCAAGTGCGACCGCGATCGCACCCTGTTCGGCCTTTGGATCGGAATGAGTCAGTCGCGATGAAGCACGAACGAAGTCCAGCATCAGCGGAAGATCGTCGATCGCCGCACCAAAGATGGGTGCGCGCATCGCTGGGCCGTTGCCGGCAGAAAACACGCCGGCGGTTTGTGGCTTCGCACCCAACCAAAGTTTGATGCCGGATCGAGCGGTTGCTTTGCCGACTCTCGCGGGAAATCCCAAGATCCACCATCGCAAACGCCATGCGAGGGTTTTTGTAAATTGATCGACGTCGGATGGAGATTCCATCAATGATTGAGCCACCATGCAGGTGTGCTCCGTGTCATCGGAAATCATCCCGTGGCCAAAGAAAAAGCGATGCCTTGTTGGCTGGCCGAGAAGCCGTGCGGCTCGATCGGGAGGCAAGCCTTCGTAAGGTAGTCCAAGAGCGTCACCGACGGCGGTACCCAGCATGCAGCCGACAATGGATTCGCGGTTCAAGAAAGCTGCTCCTGGATGAAACGGTGTGTTCCGGTCAGTCGAGTTTGAAAATCAAACAGCGGATCACGTTGGGAAAGTGAGGTAGGCCGGTGGAACTGAATCGACCAACCAGACTTCATTCTCAGAGAGATAGAAAGTGTGGCCTGCTTGCTGCATTCGCTGTGCGGCGATGAGAAGGAGTCTGGGTTTGCCACGTCGGGAACCAACATTGGTTGCCGTGGCTTGGTCGGCGGACAGGTGAACGTGGTTTCGAGATCGCTTTTGCAATCCTTGTTCACGGATGCGTGGAAGGAATGCATCCACCGTTCCGTGGTATAGCGTCTCGGGTGGACTTGCGGCGGTCAGGTTCAGGTTCACTCCAGAAACAGAATGTCCTTGGCTGGCGCGGATGCGAAGACCGTCGTCGCTCAGGACAAAACGTTTTTTGTCGTTGGTCGCGACCACTTCGTGAATCAATTCCAACGTCAGCTTCTTGCCGCGTGTGTTTGCATTTTCAATCAGTCCATTGATTTCGAGCCAGCCTTGCTCGTCCAGCGACATGCCGATGATATCGGGTTGGTGTCGGAGGACGAGGCTCAGGAATTTGCTCGTCGACACAAGTCGTTTATCTGCTTTCATCGCGATGATTCTATTGGAAGACAGGGTTGATGTTACGAAGTGGTACGTCGCGTCAAATCAACGTTGTCGTAGAGATGCATTCCTTCGGTGCGCGATGACATCAACGGTTGAGCAACGATGCCACCAAAGCGGGCTTCGGTCACGTACACCGGGCGGCGATGGATCAGACATACCACGGAGCCGCATACCCTGGACGCGGTGTCGGGCTCGTCCACGTAGCCAAAGCAAAAACCGCCTGAAAAGCTCACGTTTCCAAAGTTCAATCGGCGGCCATCCCCGTCTTCCGCCAGAGCCACGCACTCCTTGCAGATGTACCAGGGATAGCGAAGGAACACGCGTTGCTTGCTGCCACAAACTGGGCAGTGGTGGTCGGGCAGTTCGCTCGTGGATGATTGCTGGGCCATGGCCAATTCAGGTTTCAGATTGCTGTTTCGAAAGTGTCAGGTTCAGAGGCACGAATGATTGCAGAATCGGTCGCGGAAATGTGGGGAAACCCCAAATACATTGACCGTCGGTGGAGCGTCTTGTGGTTTAAAAAACGGGAGTTTCCGGGCACGTGGGCCCAGGTCTCGCGATGGATTCGTTGCTGAAGCCATGGTTGTTGGAAAAATCTCAAGATTGAATGGTTGACACCTCGTGATGTGACGATATGTTTGAGTAAGTAAGAAACAGGGGAGAACGAAGTTGAACAGCAAATCAAAACCCAGGAACGAGCTTCCGTCAAAACCGCCCGGCACGGTGAGTGACTTTGCACAAGCCGCGGAATGTTTGAAGGTCCTCGCTCATCCGGTTCGTTTGCGAATCGTTCAGATGTTGTTGCACGGTCGATACACGGTTGGCGAACTGGCTTCGGATTGCGAGATCCAGAACAACGTTGGCTCGGACCATTTGCGGTTGTTGCAGCGTTGTGGCTTTCTGACCAGCGAGCGAGACGGACGCAAAGTGTATTATCAAATCGCTGAGTCTCATTTGGAGCAACTGATGGCCTGCATCGAAGGACGTTTCCAGGCGTCTTAGAAGCAATACAAATTGACGGGACGAATGGTCGTCCTTTTTTTTAACTTGACATATCGTCGCATCTCGAGGTTTCGATCTTTTTGTGGTGCGATCCTACAACGGAGTCTTCTCATGCAGTCAATCACAGTTCAAGAACTCGCCCAAAAGCAGAACAGCACCAGCGTCGATTTGGTCGATGTTCGGATGCCAACGGAGTATCGCGAAGTGCATGCCTCCGGGGCGGTCAGTGTTCCTCTGGATTCATTGGATCCAAAGGCGGTGGCGCAGAGCATGCAAAACGGAAGCGGCGAGCCGATCTATGTCATTTGCAAGAGTGGAAATCGATCGAGCAAAGCCGTGCAGAAGTTCATGCAGGCGGGCGTGCAGAATGTTGTGAATGTGGATGGTGGGACCAACGCATGGGTGTCTGCTGGGTTGCCGGTCGTCCGAGGTCAGAAGGCAATGTCACTCGAACGTCAGGTTCGGATCTTGGCGGGGTTTCTGGCGTTGCTGGGTGCGGTCCTGGGCTTCTTCGTTCATCCCTACTTTATCGGGCTGTCCGCCTTCATCGGTGCCGGTTTAATGTTTGCCGGAATCACTGATACGTGCGGGATGGGCATGATGCTTTCCAAGATGCCCTGGAATCGATGCGGAGATTCAGGGTCATGTTCAGTCTAGCAATCTTGTTCGGCTGCATCGTCGGTTTTGCTCTCGGGCTTACCGGCGGGGGCGGCGGGGTTTTTGCGGTGCCTTTGTTG